>JBGAUX010000050.1:0-6019 GCA_044228405.1 Candidatus Altimarinota bacterium
CCAATTTGCATTTGGCGGGCATTCGGCAAGCGAGACCTTAACTTGATCTAAATTTGCCTGTCCTATAAAGTGCAAAGGCTTCGGCAAAATATTTATGAACTATTTATGAAGTACTTGGGCGCACTTTTTGACTACGACGGCACGCTGACCGCGCGCTACCACAACGAAATTCCAAAGGAATTAATTCAAACCGCGGTGGAACTAAATCGCCAAGGGGTGATGATGGGCATCTGTACCGCGCGTTCTTTTAGCAGTGCTTTGCCAAAATTCGGTCCTTTTTTGGAGGCGATCGGCCAAGATATGGAGGTTAGAAAAAACTGGGTTTTGATTTGTGAAAATGGCTCCAAAGGCTACAAATTTAACGAAATAACAGGTGAATACGATGAGTTTTATTCGGCAGAGTGGCCACAGCAAGTAGATCGTGAAGCGCTTTATCAAAGGCTTTTGCAAGAATTTGAGCCTCACGCGGATATTCTTAAAAATGGTGTTAGTTTTGAAATTTTTCAGCGAGAAGATGCGCCGTTAATTTCGGCCGACCCTACAAATATTGAAGATTTACAACAACCTGAGGTTGAAAAAAACGATGTGAGTATTATTTTAAGACCCACCGGTCGGATGAATATGGGCCCAAAAGAATGGGAAATTGCGTCGGGCATTATTTATCAAAAAATTCTAACTATTTTAAAGGAGTTTGATCCACAAGGACTTTTACATGCAGGTGACTCTAAAATGGGCGTAAGCATTTTGCCTGCGAACGGAGATAAAGACCGTGGTATCCGCGAATTTGCTGCTTTGGTTTCCTCCACAAAAGGCATAAAAATCCCCCATCCTTTTAAGGAAATTGTTGCGGTTGGCGACCAAGCCGCCCCCGGTGGCAATGATCACTACTTTTTAAAGGGCGAAGTGGGCACAACCTTTAATGTTGGGGAGGAAGAAGCGAATGAATCGACTGCACAACGAGTATTGGATGTAGACGGAAAGCCTTTAATTGGGCCGGCCGGCACTTTGCAGGTTTTGAAAAATCTTTTTTAACACGGCCGGGCGTTTACGGGCCGCAAGCCCTTAAACCTCCCCTTGTTGAGCCTGATTTTATTCTCTATACTGTCCACACAGTAGAATTTAATTATTTTTTATGGAAACTGAAAAAAAAGAGCATGTGAAAATGTGTTGCGGTGTGCAAGTTGGTCAACCCGCCCCAAGATTTAAAGCAGAAGCCCTAGTTGGTGATCAATTTAAAGAGGTTAGTTCAGACGATTATCGAGGTAAATGGTTAGTTTTATTTTTCTATCCGTTGGATTTTACTTTTGTGTGTCCTACTGAAATTTTGGAATTTTCTAATAGAGTTGCCGAATTTAAGGCACTAGATGCCGAAGTTGTTGGTGGAAGTGTGGATAGTGTTTACTCTCATCTTGCTTGGACAAAAGAGCTTGGACAACTTAACTACCCTTTGCTAAGCGATATGACAACTAAAATTAGTAACGACTATGGAATTTTGATTCATGAAAAAGGCATCGCTTTAAGAGGGCTATTTATTATTGATCCAGATGGAATTTTGAGATACCAAGTTGTTCACGATTTGAGCGTTGGCCGAAGTGTGGACGAAACTTTAAGAGTGTTAGAAGCTTTTCAAACTGGTGAACTTTGTCCTGTTGGATGGAATAAAGGCGGAAAAACTTTGGGAGACGCCTAAGCTGTTTGCAATAATCAAGTAATCTTAATTTTATGGCTACTAAAGCTAAAAAAACGGCATCAAAGGCAAAGGCAAAATCACCAAAAGGAGATGTCTTTAAACTTACAGAAAATGCGATTAAGCATTTAATTCGCATGTCTACCGAAATGGAAAAGCCTGGTCAAGGGCTTAAAGTGGAGGTTATTCCTGGTGGCTGTAGTGGCTACAAGTATTTTATGGATTTTGAAGAAGCTCCGGGTGAAGAAGATATTGTGATGGATTTAGGCGATGTAAAAGTTTTTGTTCATAAAGATAGTGTGGAAATGTTAGAAGGCACAGAACTTGATTATGTTGATAGTTTTCAAGGAGCAGGCTTTCAATTCAACAACCCTAATGTAAAAAGCAAGTGTGGTTGCGGAAAATCTTTCTGCTAGTTGATGTAAGCTTGATTTAAATTTAACCTTTTTTGAAATGGAAAATACTGAGGCAAAAACTGAAGTTTATGATTTTATTGTAATTGGCGGAGGTTGCGCTGGCCCTTCTGGAGCTATGTATGCAGCTCGTTTAAACCTTAAAACTTTGATGATTGCCGAAATGCCTGGAGGTTTAATTACTACTACTCACATTGTAGAAAACTGGCCTGGTATTGTTAGTATTTCCGGCCCAGATTTGGGAATGTCGTTATGGAATCATGCTAAAGAAGTTGGCTGTGAGATTCGTAATGCCCGTGTTAATAAAGTTACCAAAGCAGAAGGTGGTTACATTGTTGAAACTCGCAAAGAGAAATTTTTTGGTAAGACTGTGTTGTTTGCAACTGGCACCAAGCATAAAGAAATCGGTGTGCCTGGCGAAGAGGAGTTTAAAAATCGAGGTGTTTCTTACTGTGCGCTTTGTGATGGTGCATTTTTTAAGGACAAAATTGCCTGTGTGGTGGGTGGAGGTGACTCTGCTGCCAAAGAAGCTTTGTTTTTAACTCAACATGCTAAAAAAGTTTATGTGATTGTTCGAAAAGATTTTATGCGTGCAGAGCCAAGAAACATGGATTTGTTAAATCAAACTGAAAATGTAGAAGTTTTATACGAAACTGAAATCGAAGAAATTTTAGGTAGTGATAAAGTGGAAAAATTGCGCTTTAAATCGGGCAAAGAACTGGAAATGGATGCTGTTTTTGTTGCTATTGGCCATATTCCTTTAACTGATTTGGCAAAAGACCTAGGTGTTAAATTAACAGACCACGGCGAAATTATTATCAATAGACATTCCGAAACTAATCTACCTGGCGTGTATGCTGCGGGCGATTGTTGTGATACCGAATTTAAGCAAGCCATAACAGGCAGTGCCGAAGGTGTTACTGCTTCGTACTATGCCTTTGAATATTTGAAACACAGCGATGTAAAGCCAGTGTAGTTGGATATGAAAATCTGTGTTTACAGATTTTCAACCAAATCAACCAATAGTCTTACACCAAAACCTGTAGCTCTTGCTTCTTGGTATTTTTTTGGTCTATCTACATAAGCTGTTCCAGCAATATCTAAATGGCACCAAGCTGTTTCCCCTACAAATTGCTTTAAAAAAGCTGCAGCAGTAGAAGAACCTGCATGATAACTATTGCTTGAATCGTTGCGTAAATCGGCAACTTTGCTTTTCATAGATTCTTCGTGTGCTTTATGTAAAGGCAATTGCCACAGTAACTCGTCGGTGTTTTTTGACGATTCGAGTAGCTCGTCTTTAAACTTGTCGTTGTTGCTAAATAATCCTGCGTATTCCTCGCCAAGAGCAACTACACAAGCGCCTGTTAAAGTGGCTAAGTCCACCATTTTCTTTGGTTTGTAAGTTGTCACTGTATAGTGCAAGGCATCACCCAATACTAAACGACCTTCTGCATCTGTATTGCCAATCTCAACTGTTTTTCCGCTCAAGCTAGTAACAATATCAGATGGTCGGTATGCAGAGCCGCTAATGGAATTTTGTGTAATTGGTAAAACTCCTAAAACACGTTTTTTTACTCCCAATTGTTTTAAGGCTTTAAATACACCTAAAACTGTTGCAGCTCCTGCCATATCTTGGTGCATATCTTCAATATGACGAGTTGGCTTTAAGTTAATTCCTCCCGTATCAAAAATAATTCCCTTACCAACTATGGCAACATCAACTTGTTTTGATTTACTAGGATTATAATCTAGCACAACCATTCTAGCGGCTTGGTCGCCTTCGGGGCTACCTTGGTTAACTGCCAAAATCAAACCTGCTCCCATTTTTTCTAACTGTTTGCGGTTTAAAACTGTAGCTTTTGCACCACTGGTTTTGGCAACCAAAAGTGCCTGTTTTTCTAATTCCGCTGGAGTTAATTTGTTAGCTGGATCGTTTACTAAATTACGAGTTAGCAATACACCTTCTGTTACAACACTTACTCTTTTGCTTAAAGCGTTAGCTTTTTTAGCGTCCATACTTGTAAAAAATGTCACAGAGTTAGTCATTTTTTCTTCAGTTTTTTCTTTATCTTTTCCTGTTTTGTAACGAGCGATTGTGTAGTTTGCAAGCGCTGTTCCCTGCATTGTAGCTTCCAAAAATTCATCAAAATCTGCTGGCAAATAAACTGCGAAATCTTTATGTTTTTTGTTTTGTGCAAACTTTAAAACACTTGCTCCAAACTCACGCATTTTTTCTGCATTTAACTCTTTCTTTTTTCCTACACTCATAAATAAAACACGGCTGGCTAAAGTTTTTTCACCAGTAATCACATAACATCCTTCTCCTTCCTCGGTTTTAAAATCTTTAGATTTCATTAATTCATCCAACTTTTTTTTGTAGGCGACTGGGTACGGACTTTTCTTTTTATACTCTTCTAAAAAAGGAACCACTAATAAAGGGCTCTTTGTATTTAACGCACCGGCAACTAAAATTTTTAACATGTTTTTTTTATTAAGGATTTTTGATTAAATTATGCTTTCGGCTTTTCGCACCAAAGCCTTGGCGTTTTCGAATGTTAACCTGTCAACAGCCTCCTGGTATGGAAGCCAAATAAAGTCTTGATGCTCGTGCGAAATTGTCACTGCATCTTGAGTTGTTTTACCCAAAAAATAAACTACCTCTTTGGTAGAAAGTTCTTTGCCTCGATGATATTGGTAGCTGATTACTTCTCTGTAACCATCAACTAAATCAACTTTTGTAATACCTGTTTCTTCTTCTAATTCACGCAGTGCTGTTTGCTCTTCGGTTTCATCTTTTTCAACATGTCCTTTGGCTAAATCCCAGTGTCCACCAGGATAATGTAGCAACAAATATTCTCGTTTGTCGCCTTCGCTATACACAACTACACCGCAAGATTTTTCATACATCATATAGAGCTTTTTTTACAACATCTAAAGAAAGTATAGCACACTTTATTCGGCCAGGCGACATCTCGTTTGTGCCTAACATCTCACAAATGTCCTCAAATTTGAGTTCAGCAACGCTCTCTAGGCTTTCGCCTTTTAAATAATCCGTTAAAAGTGAGCAAGAAGCTAAGCTAATCGCACAACCTTTGCCGTCGAAGCGAATATCTTTAATGATGTCATCTTCCACTAAAATTTGCATGTTAATTTCGTCGCCACAAGTTGGATTTGCCTTTTCTGCTTGATGCGTAAAGTGCTCAAGTTTGCCTCGGTTTAGCGGATTTTTATAATGTGACAAAATCACATCTCGGTATAAAGACATTAGGCGAAAATTTTAATTGCTTTTTTGAGTCCCAAAACTAGCGCATCAATATCCTCTTTTGTGTTGTACAAATAAAAGCTGGCTCGAGTGAGCGCAGGTACATTTAGGGCTTCCATTAGCGGTTGAGCACAATGGTGGCCCGCACGAACACAAATGTTATCTTCGTTTAAAATTGAGGCTACATCGTGCGGGTGTATGCCTTGCACCTCAAAAGAAAGTACGGCAGATTTTTCTGCCGGGTTTGTAAATGGATTTGGTCCAAATATTTTTATTTCATCGCCAAGTTCTTCTTCAAATTTTTTGTAAGCTATTTTTATTAATTCTTGCTCATAAGTGTGAATGTTTTCGATGCCAATTTTAGTAAGATAATTGATGGCGGAACCCAAGCCAATAACCCCCGCGATGTTTGGTGTGCCGGCTTCAAACCGCCAAGGTAAGTCGTTATAGGAAATTGAAGTTTTATGAACACTCAAAATCATATCTCCTCCACTGTGAAAACAATCCATCTCTTGTAGTATGTTTTTTTTGCCATACAAAACACCAACTCCAGTTGGCCCCAGCATTTTGTGGCTAGAAAAAGCATAAAAATCTACATCTAGTTTTTGCACATCTACTGTTAAATGTGGTACACCCTGAGCGCCATCTATTAGCACC
>JBGAUX010000051.1:0-5950 GCA_044228405.1 Candidatus Altimarinota bacterium
ACTATACATGCGCTTTTTATACATATGGTCGAACAGGCTTGGGGAGCATTGAGTGAAAAACTTGGTTTAACTGAAGAATATTCTGTACAAGTGCTGAATGAGGGAGCATTGATCGAGTGTTTTACATCCAGATGCGGGGCTGCGTCTTCGGGAGCCGCTAATGACATTAGTGGATACCAACTAGTTGTTAGGTTACTTAAAAAAATTCCTGCAGTAAAAAAAGGTTATGAAGCCATGCAAATTGTTATTGTGAGTGATGCAAATCTAAGGCGAATGAATGCCGTTTTACATTCTTTAGGTGGAGAGGTTTGTGTGCAGGCAAACAGAGCCAACCCAAATGGTGATACCTTCTTTTTTTATATATCACAAGGAGCTATTGTAGCCAATATGGTGCCTACTTTAAATTAATTTATGGCAATAAATTCACCGGACGGACAGGAAGAGGATGAAGGAGCGCTCGATGCACATTTAAAGGCTGTGGCTGTGAATCTTTTATATATGGCATTGAGGCATTATGAGTACACAGATCAGTTCCAACTGATTGTAGAGGATGAAGTAGTCATATGTGAATACTCAAGTGAGCAGACTGATTTTACTATCTATGCTCAATTTCGAAATATCAGCGATGGTTCTGTTTTTGTTCCTGACAAACAAAATTTAATTCTAATGCAAGATACTTTAGGGAGATTTGGCTTCGAAGATATTGATGTGGAAATAAAGAATGAGAAACTTTCATTTTCTATGTCTAAAAAAAATTTACTCACAATTTTGCCTTGTTTTAATTTTACCCCTAATTAAGTAAGGGGCGCCTTTCCATTTGCACTTGTTAGGCATTATCAATGATGTAGCCAACAGAGGTGGGAAAAACGCCCCAACGTAATGCCCTTTAAGAGTCGTCTTAAAGAGCGGCAAGCCATAAATGGTTCCGACAAATTGCCATTATATGGTCAATCCCAAATGGGATAGAACTCCCTACCGTTCTTTGGTGTTTTATTTAACGACGATAATCACCTTCGTCTTTTTTTTATTTTTGTTTTTCTAACTCCTATATTAAATAGGTTAAGACGCTTTTTGTATTTCTAAGTGGTAGATACCTGCTTCTAAACCATCAAGGGTTTAATAGAGGCTACTTTTTGGTGGAGGTAGTAGTCGGCTACCTGCATCGAAAAGCAGGGAGCAAAAGTTGCTAAGCACTGAATATATTGAATACAATACACATGCTTGAGAAACTTTTGCTCCCCGCTTTAGCGAGTAAAAGTTGGGTAGGGGCTTGATTTAAAAGAACGTATCCAATCATTATAGCATTTTTTCAAACTTTTTTCAATTGTCTATTGAAAGCTCGTGTTTACATCGCTAGACTCTTTCATATAGGCATTGAAATCTTGTTATTATAACTCTTTTTAATATAATTGTCAAATTATGGGTAAGCTTTTTCTTATTGTAGGGCCATCTGGATCGGGTAAAGGAACGGTTATAGCCTTATTAAAAGAGCGTTATCCGCAATTTTTCTATCCTGTTTCTTATACAACGCGAGACCCTCGTCCTGGTGAGGAAGAAGGGCAGGTTTATCATTATATTTCAAAAAAAGAGTTTGAAGAGGGGATTGAAAACGGCCGATTTTTGGAGTGGGCGCAGGTTCATAAAGATAACTATTATGGCACTTCTAAGGAACAAATTTTGGATGCTTTGGCAAAAGATAAGGTGATAATTAGGGAAATTGACATTCAGGGCTTTAAATCTATTAAAGCGGAATTGCCAAAAGATCATTTAATTTCAATTTTTTTGCAGGTTACCGATTTGGAAGATTTGCAAAAACGAATTTTAGGCAGAGGGGAATTGCCGCAAGAGGAGTTGGATAGGCGCATGGAGTCGGCACGCAAGGAAATTAGCGAGGCGCACCTGTGCGATTATCGTGTAGACAGCCGCCACGGCGAAATTGAGGAGTGTTTTAATCAAGTTATTGATATAATTTTGAAGGAAAGCGGGGCGAAATAGCGCCTTTGGGTACGTGCGGGCCTTTGGGTACGTCTAAAAATCATTGGGGATTGGCCAAGTGGTAAGGCAGCGGGTTCTGGTCCCGCCATCGGGGGTTCGAATCCCTCATCCCCAGCCATTCAGATATTGCGATTTTTAAAACTGACTTATATTGGGTCGATCATCGAGTATTTGGCTTATCTTCTCAGCGCTGTCTGGCCTTGAACTAAAGGCTGGAGTTAGGGTGGCGATTAAGAATTCTATCAATCCATAGACTTCTGTTTGTACATCTTCGGGGTAGGTTGTTCGGAAATTGCGAAGTTTTTCTTTTACGGCAGGATCGGTAGCTCCTTTAGACAAAAACCGGTTCATTGGCCCATTCCTTTGCTCACTTTCAGTCCCCAAGCCAAGCACCTCTCTGACTGACTTAGGAAAAAATTCGGTAAGTGCAATAATGCCAAGGCTGTAAATATCTGAAGTCCGGCTGGGGCTGTGACCTACCATCTCAGGTGAAATAGTTAGAAGGTTCCCCTGTATTATGTGGCGATCAATGTTTTCACCTTCATTGTTTGCCAAAAAATCAATATCAATCAAGGATGCATCTATTGAATCCCGGACTGATCTAAGAAGAATGTTGCCGCTATGAAGGTCTCGGTGTAGAAGACCTTCGTTAATTAGTTCAGCGATTTTTCGGCTCACTGCCTTGATTATTTTTTTTGCATCAACAAAGATAGTTCTGACTCATTTGGCTTGCTGTTTGTGGGCGCTTTTCCAGCGATGTCCCTTCAATATAGTTTAAAGTTATTTCAATTTTTTTTTCGAATTCAAATTCTCCGGATGATGGCCAGCTTAGAGTGTTTTGTGCCAGATTTGGATGACGCCGACGAATTTCATAAGCTTTTTTAACCATGGAATAGTAATCGTAGGACCGTATAATTTCGGGGCGATATACTTTGACAATTGTAGGATTATCGTAGCTATCCTCACCAAGGTAAACCCTAGCCATAGCCCCTTCATCCGATAATAACCTGAGTTGTTCTTTTTGCATTGTATTGAAATTTTAATAAATAAAAAAAACGCCGATGCGGCGTTTGAGATTATGTCATTACGAATATCAAAGCTGCATCAAATAATAATTTGATTACAGCAACTGTGATTAGAGTTTAATTGTTCTTTTTGAAATAGCATGTCGTTATTTTAATTGAATTTTCAATTTTTGCAACTTATTCTTGCTGACCATGAGGCTAGCCAAAGTGTACTAGATCCGAGTAGCCAGTCTCTCTTTTTTTTGATAGAATTTTTTACGGTTATCGTAAAATATTAATATATACTATGAAAAAGATTTTTATACTTTTGAGTCTCGCTCTGTTTCTAGTTGGTTGTGCCACTACGCCTGAGCAAGAGCTTGCAGAACATATTATAGCTATTGGGAAACAAGCATCTCAAATTGATGTTGAAATTTTGGAAGTTGATAAATCTCAATTTCCTGAGGTTGGTGATGTGATTGATGTAGGTGGTTCGAAATTTAAAGTAGTGCAGATGAGCGATGAGCCTTTTGAATATACAGAAGCCGGATCAGGGGTTTTGATAATGCTTTTGGATTATAAGTATTCTGTTGAAGGAGAATCTAAAATTTTTTTGGCCTCACTGGGAATGAGTCAAGATATTCAAGTTGATCCGACAAAACCGGAAGTTTTATTGAATGGAGAAAATTTTGAACTTGGAGACTACTGGCTTCCTGGAACCTATGCTCTTTTACGCTTTTATCAGTAATATATATAATTTAGAAATGGAAATTTTAGGAGATTATAAGCAGATATTCGCAATCATACACTTGTTTGGTGTTGTTGTTGGCTTTGGCGCAGCAATAGTTGCTGATTTTTTGTTTTTTAAATTTGTTAGAAATTTAAAACTTTCTAGTAGTGAAGTGTATGTGATGGGCTTAGTTTCCGGACTTGTTTGGGCTGGCTTGAGTTTGATTTTGCTTTCAGGAATTCTACTTTTTTTTACAGACACTGAGGCGTATTTAAATTCCAGCAAATTTCTTATTAAAATGTTTGTGGTTTTGGTAATTATTATTAATGGCAGTTTTTTACATTTTTATGTAAAGCCGCGATTGAAAATGATTGATTGGAAATCTAAGGCACAAAGTAAAGGCCGTAAAATTCGTAAACTAGCCTTTGCTGCTGGTGCTATATCATTCAATTCGTGGTTACTGGCCATGGTGCTGGGATCTTTAAAATCAATACCGTTTGATTTTAGTAGAGCAGTAATTTTTTATGTTTCCTTCCTACTATTTTTAATATTGATTAGCCAAATTGCTGAAATTTTTTATTCCAGATTTGTGATAAAGAATTTTAAGTAAGAGCATTTTAATTAACGACTTACTTCAACTTTAAATCCACCGTAGGCGAAGCGTTTCATATCGAAAGGCATGTCTTTCATGTGTTCGGGGTGTTCCTTTTGATATTCTTCCATACCTTTCATCACCTTTTTATTTACCTGATTTCGGTGCGCTTTTGATTCGTACTCAATGTAGGAAAACCAAACAGTTTCATTTTCCTTTAGTTTTGTCATTTTTGGAAAAGGGAAAAAATGCACTCCGCCCATGTCCGGATTTATGTCGTCCCCGATACATTCTCTATATGCCAGTGCGCCTTGTTTCATCCAGAGTTCCGCCCCTTCTTGAGCCATTTTGCGATATGCAGAAACTTTATTTTTTGGTACTACAAATACATATCCGTCCACATATTTACTTTGTTTTTTAGACATGAGATTGGTGGTTAAATGTTTTTTTTAAAATCACCTTCCATTTTCCCATTTTTTCCTTCATCTGTAAAATTTTATTTTGGTGGAAAGTGGTTTTGGTACTATGATGAATTTGTTTCATCATTTAATTCATTTCTATGCATTTATCTCATTCCAGTAAGCCCTATGGGGAGTCTTTTATTGTTGCGATTGTCGTGGCGGGATTTTTTTGGCTAATTGCAGAGGGAAAGTTTGAAGTGAACGGTTTGTGGGCATATGCCGGCGTGCTTGGCATGATTGTCGTCTTTTATTTCGCGCTTTTGTTGTGCCACATGACCTTTTTTCATATGATTGGAGGCGGTTATCGTCCACATTCATGGTGGGAGCATGCGGAACATGCTCAAAAGTTTGAAGATGCGAAGAAACGTGCAAAGAAATAGATGTCGCTACTTTCTTAAAATTTTTTCCATTGTTTTTCCTTTTGCCAATTCATCAATCAATTTGTCCAGATAGCGAATTTTTTTCATGAGTTTGTCTTCGATTTCTTGTATGCGATAGCCGCAAATTACACCTGTTATTTTTGAGGCGTTTGGATTTAATTGAGGTGCTTCGTCAAAAAAAGTTCTAAAATCTACTTTCTTTTCGAGTTGTTGTTTGAAAGTTTTTTCGTTGTATCCCGTTAGCCAGTAAATGATTTCGTCTACTTCGTCTTTGGATCGGCCTTTTTTTTCGGCTTTTTTAATGTAAAGCGGGTAAACACTGACAAAGCTCATTGTGAATATTTTGGTGTTCTGCATGTTGTGGACTGTTAGTTATGTAGCAACATATTTTAGTTTCATATCTTTAACGGAGGATTTGATGAGTTGCTTTAGTGCATTGGTATCAATGTCCGATAAGCGTTTTATATACAAGCAAGAAACGCTTGTTTTGTACTTTCCCATTTTGCTCATTAATTTTTGATAGTTACTAAAACCGGGCATGATGTAAATTGTAATGTTTTGTTTTCTTGGTGAAAAGCCCGTGAGTGGCCAGTCGCCCTCTTGTTTACTTCGCTCGGATTTATAATGATATGAACCGAAGCCGACAATACTTTCTCCCCACATGGCGGGTTTTTGATTGGTTGCTTCGGTGAAAATTTTGAGCAGTTCAAGACAGTCGAGGGGGGGTTTTTGGGGGTGTATTGAGTTAAAAAAACCCAAGAAAATAAACGGGGGGTTTTTTTTTTTTT
>JBGAUX010000052.1:0-5704 GCA_044228405.1 Candidatus Altimarinota bacterium
ACTCCAATTTGCAAAACATTATTAGCTTGTATGGCGTAATGGACTACGATAGCCAAGCAGAACTAGACGAAATTAAAGGCTATAGAGATCAACTATTGGCGATGCTAACCGACACGGCTTTATATTTAAACAATGGCTTGGAATCGGGCAAAAGCCTAGTAATGGAAGGAGCAAATGCCATTGGTTTAGATATCGACCACGGAACATATCCATATGTAACTTCATCAAATCCTTCTATTGGAGGCATTTTTACGGGAACCGGCATTGCCCCAAACAAAACAAATAGCATTATCGGAATTATGAAAGCCTACACTACCAGGGTTGGTAGTGGCGCCTTTCCAAGTGAATTAAACAACGAACTTGGCGACATGATTCGCAACAAAGGTGGTGAGTTTGGCTCAACTACAGGCCGTCCGCGTCGTTGTGGTTGGTTTGATATGGTGCTGGCACGACACTCAGTAATGATAAACGGCTTAACCCATGTAAATCTCACCAAGCTGGATGTTTTAACTGGGCTTGAAACCATTAAAATTGCCATCAGTTACAAATACGGCAACGAAAAATACGAAAAATCATTGCCGGCTTTAAATCACATAATGGAGGACGCAGAAGTAGAATATGTAGAATTACCAGGCTGGACAGAAGACTTAAGTGACTGCACAAAGTTTGAAGATTTGCCGGAAAACGCCCGTAAATATGTACACACGCTTGAAGAATTACTCAAGTGCCCTATTGATACAATTGGTGTTGGCCAACGCCGAGATCAGCTACTAGTGAGAGATCACTGGATCCGGTAAACAACACTGAACACAAACCTGTCAACGCCATCCTGTTGTCAAAACGGCTTAAATAAACACATAATTAAACAATTATTCTTAATTCATTTTATATGGAAGGATCAAAAAGATGTGTAGGCGGTTGGATAGCTGGAACGCTAGTAGTAGTAGGAGGTTTAAACTGGGGTCTATTAGGCTTCTTCGACTTTAACCTAGTATCTTATCTACTTGGACAATGGCCTTTAGTAGAAACTATCGTTTACGATCTAGTTGGACTAGCTGCTGTTTTCCTTATCATAAAGTCATTCATGAGCGGAAAATGTTGTTCTACTGAAAAAACTATGTAGTTTGTTCGTAGTTTAAAATAAAAAGTTAGACAAAGAAAAAGGTCGGTTAATTATAACCGACCTTTTTTGAACAATTTCATTTTAATGGTGGGCGCTGAGGGATTCGAACCCGCGACCCCCTCGGTGTAAACGAGGTGCTCTAGCCAACTGAGCTAAGCGCCCTAAATTTCAAAATGAAAATCAAAAAAACTTATTTCCAAAAACTTTTATCACACTGGCAACGAAACTGCAACTATATTCTTCCTGCAAAAACTTCCCTAAAGTACCATTTAATGGTGTCCCAATTATTATTTCGGGGCAACAAAATGTAGGAATTAGTGAATTTTGAACACAGCGCAACATCCTCCGGCTTAACATTGGCAATTAAACATTTGGCTTTGTCTTCTTCAGTTGCGTTATCTGGCACCTGATAATTAGAGCTAACCAACACATTTGCACCACTTAAAACATAGCCCGAATGAATTTCGAAACCTTGGTATCTAAAATAGTAACTCAAAGCCTCTTGCACGCCAATGTTCGTATCCAGCTTGCCCAAAACGGTTTCAATTATAGAAGCCAAAGTAGCAGCATCACCAAAGCCCAAATTTTGCGCCTTAGCCTTTAATGCGCCCAAAATCACCTGCTGACGAGCAGCTCTATCAAAATCCGATGAATAATGCCGTGAGCGGGCAATGCGTAAAGCCTGTGTGCCATTAAAATGATAATCACCTGCCTCATAAGCCAAAGTCCCCCACTTGCCATCTTCAAACACCTTGTAAGAAGGATCAATAACCGCCGAAGTTAAAGTCACATCAATTCCACCCACCAAATCAATAACATCCACAAATGCGTACATATCAATTAAAGCGTATTTATCAATTTTATAGCCCACCAGTTTTGAAATTTGGCGCGCCAACTCATCCATGCCATAACTAGCATAAATACTGTTAATTTTGCGTCCATCAACATACAAATCTCGCGGAATACTCACCAAGTAAATTTCCTTATTAACATTATCAATATGCGCGAAAATCATGGTGTCGGTTAGCGAACCATGTTTACCAGCAACCAAAATATTCAATGTATTCTCTATTTCTAAGGGCTTTTCGTCAAAAACAGGAAGCGAATCAGGGAGTGCTAAGTTTTTTTTTTGGTGTCAGTTGAAAAGTCGAAAACATCAACAGCAAAACCATCTCCTTTTCGCAAAACTTTTATCTTGGCAGTACCTTTTTCCAAAATAATTGAACCTAATAAATTACCGCCTCTTGATAATGAATAAACATAACGATCCGCCTCTTCTTTAGCATCTGAAGACATTTCTCCGCCAAATCCCTTAAGGAAAATTTTGAAGGAATCATCCATAAACATAGAATCCAAAAGGCTCTTTTTTTGCTCCACCAACTTTTCAATTGGGCTTCGTAAATCAACCGACTTTATAGCATCCACAAAAGCATTTTCAAAATTACTATGATCCTCAAAAACAGAGTTTTGGCCGTTATTATTAATGAAAATCTTCAAATCCTTCTTATCAATTCCTAGGTCTAAAACTTTTCCATATTTAGCGTCAATTTTATACACATATGCTGTTAAAGTGTCGGTTGGTTTTTCGTCAAATCTAAGGGCTTTTTGCTTAAACAAATCAGCAATTTCAGCACTAGCTAAATAAGTTTTTAGATAATTTTGCTCGGCAACAATACTCTCTCTTTTAGTTACCCAGTTTGATTTTTGCGTTTTGATTAAATTGATTAACTCAGTTTTTAAATCGGCACCCAAGCCGGTTTGCTCGCCAAAAGATTCTACAAAAAAAGTAGCATCAGCCACATTCGCCTTCACATTAGCCAAAGTACTTTGCTCATCAATTTTCAAAGCCAAAAGATCATAAGTGTTGTCACCGTCATATTGAGCCTCAAACACAAAAGCACTTAAGCCATTTTCAGCCAGTACCGTCTTAAATTCCGCATCATCTACAGTAGATTGCACCTTGCTTTTTAAATTCGCAAGTTTTTCAATTTTATCGGCATCGTGCCCAACCGACCCCATAAAAGAAAGTATGGCAGCCTTTAAATCTTCATCTGTAGGCTGCTTAAATTCATCGTTTGCATAGTCTTTAGTTGGCAACAGCAAATACTGTCGAATCTCATTTAAATCACTGGCAAAAGCACTATTATTTTGACGATAAGCATTGATTTCATCAATTATGCCTTCGCTTTTGTTTTGCACAGGCGAAATAACTTTGTGCATCGAATAAACCTGATAACTCAAAATTAAAATGGCAATAGTAGCCAACACCTTAAAGGAGAATATATTTTTGACGATTTTTTTCGAATTAAGTTTCATATTCAAATTGAATACCAAAAATCGGATAAATAAGCAAATTTTGACAGTATTTAAAACAAATGTGATAATGCATAAAAGTTTAACTTGAAATTATGAATAAAAAAGTCTTGGGAGGAATATTTTTGATACTAGTAGTGATTATAGCGGGCTCATACTTTGCCAATAACGCTACCTTTAAAGGATCATTCAACGATTTAAACAATCTAAACACAATCAAAAATTTAGCAAACCAGCAACAAACACCAGCAGATTATGGCGTTACAAAGCTCACAGTTTACTTACCACCCGAACTTGCCAAAACTGCGATAAAAACCAATCCTTTGCAAGACGACTCCTCCAGCAGCGAGGCAATTGCACAAGGAAATGTTTCTACAGATTTCAATTCAAACGAAAAAGAATTTTATTTAGTGAGAGCAATCGTGCAAAATTTGGGCACCACAACGGCTTCCCTGCCTAAAGTAGAGGCCCTACTCAACCAAAACAACATCTCCAACATCTCCGGCATGGTAAAATTTGGCAAGGTAAGCCAACAAGGCATGGAAGTAATCATCCGCATTCCCACCAGCTCAAGCTACCTCCAAGGCAACAACACGCTCACCATCAACCTAGACAGCGACAACACAATCACCGAAGCTAGGAAGGACAACAATAGTGCTAGTGTGAGGTTTTAAAGGGGCTGCAGGGTGTAGTTATAGATCTTCAAAGTCGCCATTTCGCAAATCTTTCATTATCAAATCTAGATTTTTTTCTATAAGTATTTGCAAATACTTATTGTCTTTTCCTAAATTAGATCCAATTAATTTATCTTTTTTAAGCCTAATTACTACAGGTATATAGTATTTTTTCTGCACATAAACCAACACTATCATTCTGCCAGCCGCAGTTTTACTAGTCATATAAATCTTAACTAGCTTTGTTTCATCAATACCAACCCCTTGCAATTGCACACCTAAACCAACCTGAACTTTTTGAACATACTTTTTGATATCCTCCTTATCAAAATACACCTTCAAAGGCTTCAATTCTTTTTTCAAAATTGAATTACACAAAATTATTCTCATCTAAAATTTTTCTAAAATTTTATCAATTTCGTTCAATTTCTTTTTGACACTAGGAGAAACATCCAAAATTTCCAATTCAGGCTCATTAACCTGCAAACCAAACGAAAGCTTGCCCTCCACATAAAGTTTCAAGGAATTATAAAGAACAGCCTTTAAAGTTACACCTTCAGAAATAGCTTTTTTCATTGCCTTATCCTTAAGGATTTTATCTGTCTTAAAAACAACTTGTGTAATCATGCTTTAGAGTTATATATAAACTGTATTTAGTATAGCTCAACTGCACCACTAAATCAATGTATTAACACCATTGGTGGGCGAAAGAGGACTTGAACCTCCACCCCGCTAAGCAGGACTAGCCCCTCAAGCTAGCGCGTCTACCAGTTCCGCCATCCGCCCACAATAAAGTACTGCGATTCTACCTAAAAATCGCCGAAAGTACATAGTTAAAAGTACCACTTTAATGAAGCAAATAATTTCAGTCTTGATTTTTTTTTGCAAGAAGAATAGTGTACAGGTTTACAAACACTCAAAACGGCTAACCCTAGCCGAAAAACGCGCATTTCACCCTTGATTTTTATCAAAATCCATGTTAATTGATTGTTCTTGGTATTATTTTTTTAACCCCATTATATATGGTCCTAATACCGTCCCATGAAGATGCAGTAGATGCAATGGCAGAAGCTAGTGTCGTTCCTAGAGAAGTAGACATAGCTGCAGAAGAAGCAGCAGGTAGAGACATGGCAGCAGCAGCCTTAGAAGACCACCCAAAGTTTCCGGAGGCAATAGCAGCAGCACGAAAAAGTTTAGCTAGCAAAAATAGAGATGCAGTCATCAGTGATGATGCAAGAAGGCAAATTGGAAAAGCCTTCCGTCCCGGAGCAATATATAGCTAAGTCCCCTTCCCAGGTGAAGTAGCACAAAGCTACCTCACCGTCCTGCGCCGTGAGAGCACATAATTTAAGTTTCAGTCTTGATTTTTGTAGCAACTAATGATTAAATGGTTGTCGCTGTTAATTATACTTTAAAAAATTATTTGTGAACTCAGAAAGACCACGACGACATCAAGATTACACTCCTGCTGATATCCTGCCTATCCCCGGAACTCCTGACCGCTCAAAGAATCGCAGAATTACAGAAGCGAGACTTCATCCAACTACAAAGGGAAATGAGACTGGATTTGAAT
Source organism: Candidatus Altimarinota bacterium (assembly GCA_044228405.1). Taxonomy (GTDB): domain Bacteria; phylum Patescibacteriota; class Gracilibacteria; order UBA1369; family JBGAUX01; genus JBGAUX01. Next base: position 5,684 of record JBGAUX010000052.1, read on the forward strand.
CAAAAGCAGCACCCATCCAAG
>JBGAUX010000053.1:0-5564 GCA_044228405.1 Candidatus Altimarinota bacterium
CCTCAATTAAATCGGCTTGCGGCTGAGCCTTTTTAAGCGCCACTTTAAACTCTTTCAAACTCTTCGCTCTAATTGGAATGCAAATTTTTGACACTAAAAGACATTAATAATCACTGTAGAAGTTTCGTTTTCTTTTAACTCCACACCCTCTGGTAGAATTATTTTTTTACTGAATTTTGCTCCTTCTTTTACCTCTTCATCTTTAATTTCTTCTGTTTCAAGTGAGCTCAATAATTTTAAAGCATCTTCGCTACCTCTTACCACAACTTGGCTTGGCACAACTTGAATTTTGCCCTTAAATAAGTCATTAATTAACTCTGTTATCTTTGGTTCTACATTAACAGTTTTAGTGATTTTCGCCTTGGAAATTTCAACAATAACAGTCATTTCCTCTGAATATAATTTAAGATTTTCCAAAACTTCGCCAACATTATTTACCACCACCAAATCAACATTTCTCTCAACTTTTTCGGTTTCTGTACCAGTTAAATTTAGCACTGCTTTTACTTGTACTGCATTTGCCAAATTACTCCCACCTCTCACAATTAATTTGTTTTCTAAAGGATAACTATTAATTACTTCATAGCCAATAGCTGGCTTCCCTTGAACATCTAGCACAATTGGCAACTCTTTTTCCTTAGCAACTTCTAAAGAAACATTAATAGTTTCGGGTTCAATTTTAAGGATAGTTACATCCGATAAATTTGTTTCTACCTTAACTTTTACCTCGTGTTCCCCTTCACTCAAGCCGTTTAAATCAATGTAGGCATTAAAATCTTTTGCTGATACTTTTTGAATTTTTTCTGGCGTGCTATTTATTTTAATTACTACTCCCGGCAAATCTTCTTTCACACTATAAAGTTCACTGATGTTTTTAGTTTGTATATCAATTTTTTCAGGCACTTGATATACCGCATTTTGCACGCTCATTAAAAAAATCCACAGAGCTAGAGCTGCTATTAGGGCCAAAACTTTTTGTCCAAAGTTCTTAAATATCATTTTTTCTTTTTTTGATTAGTTGTCAAAAATTCTTTTAATTTATCTTCCAATTGTTGGGCATCTACCACAGTTAATTTTTCATTTACAACAAAACTAATGGTTCCTTGTTCTTCTGAAATTGCTATTACAACTGCATCTGTAATTTCGGTAATACCTAAAGCTGCTTTGTGTCTTGTGCCATAATTAGCGGAATATTTACGAAATGTATGAGGCAAAATACAGCTAGCACCCTTGATTTTCCAGTTTTCAATCACAACTGCTCCATCGTGCAAAGGTGATTTTCCAGCAAAAATACTAACTAATAATTCCGTGGAAATCTCCGCATTTAAAATAACTCCAGTATCTATGTAATCTTTTAGTAAGTCTTTTCTTCTAAAAACTATTAGGGCTCCTTTTTTCATTTTTTGAACACTGGTGCATGCAGAAACTATTTCATGGATTAAAGAATCTACTTCTTGCGCGCCATGGGCATTAAAAATGCTGCTCTGCTGACCAAGTTTTTCAAGCCCGCGTCGTAATTCTTGTTGAAAAATGATAGGAATTGCAACTATCAAAAATGTTAAAAATTTGTCTAACAACCACTTAAGCGCAAACAAATTTAACGCTTGGCTAAATAAATAAGTAATGGCAATGATTACCAAACCTGTAAGTACATGAGTAGTACGCGTGCCCTTAAGTAGCCGAAAAATGTAGTAAAAGATGATAGATACAAGAAAAATATCTAAAAAAATCTGCCATGCGCTAATTTCTAAAAGCATAATATTATCCCAAAAAGATGTAGTCTTTTGGCTAACAAAGATAATACTTTTGGAAATGATTTCGCTTAAAAAATCCACAATGAAAATTAATTTACTTCATTATAGCTTCACACAGGTAGCTTAGCTATCTATTGTAAACATTTTCACTGCTTCCTCTAAAGTTTTGGCATTATCAAAGGCGGGATAAACCTGAATTTGATTTACTCTTTCTAGGGAATAGTACATCAGCGAATTAATAGAGCAGGAAACAAAAACATTAACTTTTTGCTTCACTAATTCTGCAACCAAACTTTGATCGTTGGCAAAATCAAACCCAGAAATTGTTTCTTTTATTTTCATTTTTGAGTTACGAATTTCTACCAAAATAATATGTTTAACTTCGCTCCAGGTATGTGCAAGGGGCGAAGTAGTGCCGGCATTTTTCTTTACCGGAATTGCTATTATTGTTTTTGGCGGAAAATTTAGTTTTGAAAAAACATTAAAGTCGGCAAGGTATGGAGACAACTTTGTTACTTCACGACGGATATTTTTAACGGCATTACGAACATCTTTAATATTTGCGAAGGGGTTAATTTCAATTACCGCTTCTCCAAAAATCAAGGGGCCAGCTTGACGCAATTTTACGCTGGCAACTCTTTTTACTATGTGGGGGTCGCCGAGCAGTACAGCTTTAATTTTGTTTAAAAGGGCTGTGTCTGGCCAATAATCTAGTAAACTGAATAATGAGTTTTTAACTGTTTTGATGGAAATTATTACTATTGCCACTGCAATTGATGCGCTTATTACTGGCTCTACATATGGAATACCAAACAACACAGTTACTGCGCCTACCACTATTGCTATTGATGCTAGTAGGTCGATGTTTTTGTATTTTGCAGTTACTGATAAGCTGGCAATGTTGGCTTCCTTACCCATTTTTTCTAGTTTATCAAAGAATTTTCCCGAAAATCCTACCGTAACAATTAGTATTAAAACGCCAAAAATCCCATAGGTGTAATCGCTAGGATTTAGTATGTGGTCGATGTTTTCTTCAAGAATTTTCATACCTACATACAAAACCAACAAAGATGCGACAAAAGCAGCGAATGTTTCTACCTTGTAGTAGCCATATTCAAAGTGTTTATCTGCAGATTTTTGACTTGCTTTTATGCCGATGTAAGCCGCAAATATGCTTAAAATTGTAGTAAAAGATTTTAGGGCACTGGTGTGTAAAATTGCCATTCCTGTGAGTGTTCCTGCAATTACTTTAACCAAAACCATAAAAAGCAGCTTGAAAATGCTTTTCTTTGCTAATTTTTCGGCCTGAGTTAGTTTTGCCAGGTATATTCGCGTCATTTTTTGTTTTTATTCCTCTTATTATAGCGCAAAAACGTCATTTTGTGAATAGCTATAAAATAAATCATTGCTTTTGGCAAGCGTGGGTGTTAAAATCGGCTCTTATAATATGTGTCAGATGTCTATTTCAAGGATGGAAGTGTCATTGTATCCAGGATTCACCGATCCAAAAACTGTTGCACAATCTAAGGAACTTAGATTTGTTGCGTTAAAAGGTGATGGAGATGTAGCAGGCAGGCTTGTATTGTCAGACTCAACCATGGTTACACAAAGACATAGTGACATGATGGGAGGCAACAAAGATGGTACAAACTTATTGGGTGCTGGGGTTATTAAAAGAAATGGTGCAAGTTTTGATTTACGATTTGCTTCAACAGAATTAGATGAAGCTGGTATAGCATTCAAACCAAAAGAGCCAGAAGCAAAAGATTTACTTGCCCAACAAATTAATGCTGTAGTGAGAGCTTGGATTGCTTACACTTTAGCCACAGAAGTGATTATTACTTAGTCTTTTTTTAAAGATACTACTTTTTCACCGTTTTTTTGTAAGTATCCCAAACACTTTTAAATTCAGGGCTTTTTTTGAGTAGCGTTTCAAAATCACCTTCTGCTAAAAGTTTTCCATCTTGAAAGAAGTAAATTTTGTCAAAATGTGGGAGCAAATGCAGGCGATGAATAGAAGAAATTAAACATTTATCTTTAAACATTTTAAATAGATTTTCATAAATCTTTAACTCATTACTTGGATCTACGCTGCTTGTAGGTTCATCCAACAAAACAATACTACTATTTTTTGCAGCAAAAATTCCGCGTGCCAAAGCCAACCGCTGCTTTTCTCCACCCGAAAGATTAACACCCTTCTCCTTAATGTTCATTTTTAAACCTTTAGGAAGTCGCTTTAATACGCCTTCAAACCGTGCCATTTTAATTGCTTCATCAACATCGCTTTTTCTGTGACGAATTCCAGCTGTAACATTATATTCAATTGTATTCTCAAAAATCTCAGGGTCCTGTGGAATTAAAGTTACATGATCAGACAACACACGCATGCCGGATGCCTTTTCGCCATCCACAATCACTTTTACTTTATTTGGTTCCTCCAAACCACGTAATAGAGACATCATTGTACTTTTGCCACTTCCGCTCTCGCCCACAAAAGCAATACGCTCGCCACGATGCAACTTTACACTTACATTTTTTAAAGTGTGCTTGCTGTGAGTTTCATCTTCATAACGAAAATATAAGTTATTAATTTGAATCGTTTTCCAAGAAGTAGAAATGGGCGCAGGTTTTACTAGTACACCAAAGTCTTTGCGAGCCTTCCAAATGAGATTAATGGAATCAATATCTGCCTTAAAATGTACAAGGTTTTCGTACTTCCAGGCAAGGTCGTAAAAAACTTCTGTAAAACGATAAACATATTGATGCAAGGCAATGAGCGTTCCAAAAAGCAGTGCTTGGCCCGTAGTAAAAAGCTGAAAAAGATATTGAGCAAGCACCGAAAACATTAAAGCTGCGATGACCATGGTTAAGAAAAACCACTTTAATTCGTTTACCTTGGCGTTCTTTTTCCAAATCGGCAAAACTTTTTGAAGACGAATCACGGTTTCCTTTTTGGCCAATTTTTCCAGGCGCAAAGTAATAACTGTGCGCATATTTGTTACATAGTCGTAAAAAGTTGCATCGTATATATGCCATTTTCCATTAATATTTTTGATATAACGCACTAATACCTTGTCGAAACGAAAAATATTTATGAAGGCGAAAATACCGAAAAACACCGCAATTGCGCCTGAATAAGCCGATATCACAAATAGAGCAATGGTGGAACCAACAAATTTTACAATCACCTCGTGATACATAAAACCTTCGTCGGCAAAGCCCTTTATTGCATTAGAAGCCTTTTCTAGTCGGCTCATGATTTCTCCGGAATGATGGTCTTTGTGCCACTTTAGGGGCAAGGAACTAAGCGTATCAAAGAGGTCTTCACGAAAATTGCTGACGATTTGATAGGCAGTAATTCGTTCTAAAACGCGCGCTGTTCCGTGAAAAATCCAAAAAATAAATTGCGAAGCAGGATAAGCTAGCAAAATTAATAACGCGCCTTGGTAATTTTCCAGGCCATAAGCCTGCAAATGATTAAAAAACAAACCCATAATTAAGGGCTCCAGCAAACTAGTGAGTGTGGCAAACACAAAGAGCACATAGGCTAAAATGTAATGGAATCGCCTTCCTTGGGCATACTGCCAAGACATTCGAACAAGCTGGAAATAAGCATTTTGCATAATAGCAATAAATTCTGGCAGGGCCTGCAGGAATCGAACCCGCACTAACGGTTTTGGAGACCGGTGTACTACCACTATACGAAGGCCCTATATGTTTAGTTGGAGCCGACTTAATATAACAAAGTTTCGTCTTGTGGCAAACTATAAATATACTTGGTTGTGAGTGCCTACTTTCAAAAGTATGACA
>JBGAUX010000054.1:0-2985 GCA_044228405.1 Candidatus Altimarinota bacterium
CCTGCCACACGGAGGGCATTTAACACACGGTTGGCCGGTAAATTTTTCTGGTAGAAACTACACCGCTGTACAATATACTGTTCGACAAGACACTGAGCTTTTAGATTACGATAATATTTTTGAACTCGCTAAAGAACATAAACCAAAAATTATTTTTGCAGGAGGCACAGCCTACCCGCGTATTATCGACTTTAAAAAGTTTTCCGAAATTGCCAAAGCCGTTGACGCTCACTTAATTGCCGACATCGCCCACATTAACGGACTAATTGTTGCTGGTGAGCACCCAAGCCCGGTTCCTTACGCTGATGTTGTTACAAGCACATCGCATAAAGCTATTCGTGGCCCTCGTGGTGGATTTATTCTTTGTAAAAAAGATTTTGCCGAAGCAATAGACCGAGCTGTTTTTCCAGGTTTGCAAGGTGGCCCACACAATAATACAACTGCTGCTATGGGAGTTGCCTTTCACGAAGCAAGCAAACCAGAGTTTAAAGTATACGGACAACAAGTAGTTAAAAACGCGAAAGCATTGGCAGCTGCTTTAATGGAAAAGGGATTTCATTTGGTAACAGGTGGAACAGATAATCATTTAATATTAGTAAACACAGTTAAGAGTTTTGATTTACCAGGTAAGGAAGTGTCTCAAGCCCTTAACAGAGCTGGAATTGTTTGTAACTACAACACAGTCCCTTTTGATGAAAGAAAGCCGTTTAACCCATCTGGAATCCGTTTAGGTACACCTGCAATTACTTCTCGAGGTATGAAAGAAGACGAAATGAGATTGATTGCTCATTGGATGCACTTAATTGCAACCAATATGGGTAAACCCGAAGTAGAAGAAGAAATTAAAAAAGAAGTGGAAGCTTTATGTAATCAGTTTCCAGCACCAGGTTTAGAAGAATACGCCGGCTAAGTTCGCAGAGTTAAATCTTCTTTAAAACCAAAATTGTCATATCATCCATTTGTTTGTAGCCGGCTGTAAATTGTTTTACGTCGGCCCAAATGGCTGTTTGCACAGCTAAAGCAGTTTCCAAATTAGAAACTTGTCCAATAATAGACTTCAAACGCTCCATACCGTAGTTTTCGCTTTCACTACGCCAAGCTTCGGGAATTCCATCACTATAAACAACTACAACATCGCCTTTTTCCATTTCTACATTTACTTCCTGCAATTTACTTTTAATTTCATCAACCATACCCAAAGCAATACCTCCAGCAGCCAACACTTTAATTGCGCCGTCCTTAGCCGAATAATGAATTAATTGCTCATGACCTGCACTCACATAAGACAATTGTTGCTCCTTAGTATTCCAATTCAACAAACACAAAGTTAAAAACATTGTTTGAGTCGTTTTCATTTTTACAATCGTATTCACCCGAGCCAAAACATCAATCATATCTTTTAAGTATGCCAAACTGTAAAACAAGGCATTAGCAATAGAAACCACAATACCCGAAGGAATACCATGCCCGGTTACATCGCCCAAATACATCATCATATTATCTTCATCCACAGGCACAAAGTCGTAAAGATCACCGCCAATTTCTTCGGCCGGCAATACACCTGCCGAAATATCCAAACCAGCAAGTTTTGGAATAGATTTAGGAAGAATGCTTTGCTGAATAGTTGCTGCCATTTGAATTTCATGAGCAACTTTTTCTTTGTATATAATGGCTTGGGTGCTTTTTTCCAGATCAATTGCCATTTGATTAAATGCCGAAGCCAAAATTTCCAACTCATCACCAGTTTTAACATCAACCTGATACCCAAAATTTCCTTTTGCAATCTCCTCTGCGCCAATAGTAAGTTTTGAAATTGATCTCGCAAATTTTCCTGCCAATAACATGGCAAGCAAAACCGCTAAAATCACTCCCAAGCTTGCCAACAACAAAATTCGTAATCGCATAGCAGCCAAATCACTATCTAACTGATCATAATTCAAATAATAAATAACAGCTTTTTTGCCATCCACCGGCTGAACTAAATAAAAAATTCTAGTTGTTGCATCAAAGTTATCAAGTTTGTTTTCGTTGGCATCTACAAAAATAAGCTCACCAGAAGTAGACAACTTAACAAAAGCCGTCTGCCCGTTTAAATTAAATACCGAAGGGTAAAAAGCCTGCACTTGCGCAATCATCGAGGCATCACCCAAAATTCGCTTTGGCCCAGTGTACTGCGCATCCACCTCATCAACCGAATTATACAAAACCTCGCCATCAAAGTTAACAAGACGCCATTCCTGCACCTCGTTATTGGCGTCCATCAAGGGCGAAATCACACTTTTAAAATAAATAAAACCGTCTTGTTCCAAATAAGAATCGTAGGCTTGAATCAACTTTGGCGAGCTAAACTGCGCAAAAGTTACAACATCATTAAAAATATCTGTAGATAAAGTTTTTTCCTTATCCTTCAAAAAAATAAATGAACCAGAAGCCAACAACACAATAATAAGTATTGAAATTGAAACAACTAATTTTATTCTAAAAGAAAGGTTCATTGTTTTTGATGAATAAACTGTAAATCCAAACTGCCATCCAGGTTTGGCCTAATTGCTAAATCGTTACTAAACACATAATTAGTATTTTTTTCAAACAGAGGAAAACCCAAAGGAGCCTCGTCTACAACCTGCTTCATAATGTCTTGAAGCTTTTGAGAACGCACAAAAAAATCATCTTCCACAATTGCCTCCTCAACAAGTTTTGCCACGCCTGCGCCCTTGTACAGAGCATTATTAACCACAAAATTCTTTAAAAATTCAGAGTTGTCTGGCATATCAAATTTCCATTCCAGCAAATATAAATCAGCCTTCCCCTCTTTCAAACTTGTTTGCATATCATCTCCATTAAGCTCTTGAATCAAAATACCAAGCCCCAAGCCAGATAAATCAGTTTGAAGAGTTTCGGCAAAATAATTTAACCCTGGTGAATAATGAATCACCAAAGGTTCGCTAGAACTGTCTGTAAAAGCATTTTTTAATAACTTACTAC
>JBGAUX010000054.1:3006-5534 GCA_044228405.1 Candidatus Altimarinota bacterium
ATCGGGCAAATTTACTTTTGCGCTCACGCCCGAAATGCCTTTAGGCGCAAATTGATAAATTGGGGTAAAATTCTCATCCACGCCATTTAAAAGCGCATTGCGATCCACCACAAAATTTAAAACATCCTTCAAACTTTTGGTTTTGCCTCTAAGTTCATCGCTAGTGTCGTTAAATAACAAGAACCCAATTTCTAGTTTTGGTACCTGCAAAGAATCAAATTTAAGCTTTGAAACACTTATTAATGAAGACTTTGGCACATTGCTCACAATATCTACATCGCCCAAATTCAGCATGTCTAATTTTTGATATGGATCGGGAACCTGCAAAATATTAAGTCTCTTAAGTGCATATTTAGGCCCCCAATAAGCGCTAAACTCATCTAATCTAACTTTATTTTTGTCCTGTGATGTTAACTTTAAAAAGCCTGTTCCGGCTTTACTTGGTGCAGGTTGCAAAAAGTATGAAAGCCTCAACAAAGCCAAAGGATCCTTTTCTTTTAGCTTAAACTTCACCTCAAAGGGCGAAACCCGCTCCACTTTGTCTATATTCCTCAGCAATTGTGCAACATCAGTCGCGGGTTTCGCCCGCATATCGTTAAAATTACTCACCACTGTGTCGGCATTAAAGTCTGTACCATCATGAAATTTCACGTTTGATCTAAGCTTAAATGTCCAACTCAACTCATCTGTTTGCCCCCAAGACAAAGCCAATGCAGGCTTTAAACTAAAATCAAACTCCCTACTCACCAAAGGCTCATAAATTATTGAAGTCAAAGTGCGATTAGCTGGATCAAGCGACAAAGAATCAGCGCTAGCAAACACATAATCACCTGCCAAGGTCACCTCCAAATTACTATCCTCCACCATTTGGGTATTTTCAATATCCAATCCAAAAAACTCCTTAAAATCCTTTTCAATAAACAAATACGAGGCCAAAGCTAAGGCCAACGCAATTAAGATAATATTAAATAAAATTAGAGTTATTTTTTTGAGCACTTTTTATTTTTGATTTAAATCACACTATTATAGCAGAAAAACACATTTTTTACCAGTCTAACGCTTACATTTCGCCAGTTACTCAGTTTCTTTTTAAAAGCGCCATAAATGCCTCTTGAGGCAAAGCTACTTTTCCCATCATTTTCATACGCTTTTTACCCGCTTTTTGCTTCTTTAAAAGTTTATCTTTTCGCGTTCTATCACCACCATAAAGCTTAGCTGTAACATCTTTTCTCAATGCCGACAAAGTTTCACGAGCAATAATTTTACTACCAATGGAAGCTTGCAAAGCAATTTCAAATTGAGCCTTTGGTATAAGCTCCTTTAATTTTTTCACCATGGCATTGCCTTTATAAAAGGCCTCATCTTTGTGTAACATCAACGCAAGTGCATCAATTTTTTCTCCCGCAATCAAAATATCCATTTTCACCAAACTATCTCTTCTGTAATCCAAATATTCATAATTCATAGACGCATAGCCCGAACTCACACTTTTTAATTGATCATAAAAATCAACCACAATTGTAGCCAAAGGCATCTCAAAAGTGGCTATCACACGCGTTTTATCAATGTATTGAAGGTTCTTGCTAATACCTCTGCTATCTTGGCAAAGTTTCATAATTGCTCCCAAGCTATCTTTTGGCACCAAAATTTCCACCTTTACCCAAGGTTCTTCCAAATGTTCAACATAAGTTAAATCGGGCAATTCGCTTGGACTAGCAATAATTTTACTTTCGCCAGTTTTCATTACAACCTTATAAGAAACCGAAGGCGCAGTAACAATCAAAGACAAATCATATTCTCTTTCCAAGCGCTCTTGCACAATTTCAAGATGCAAAAGACCCAAAAATCCACACCTAAATCCATGACCCAAAGCTCCACTTTGCTCCGGCACAAAAGACAGGGCCGCATCATTAATTTGCAGCTTGTCTAAGGCGTCTCTCAACAAAGGATATTCATCAGCATCAATACAAAAAACACCCGCAAATACAAAAGGTTTCACTTCCGCATAACCATCAAGTGGCAAAGCCTTATTCACCTCCATAGAAACAGTTCCTTGCTTCCAAATTGTGTCACCAACTCTCGCTTCTCGAACAGTTTTTAAACCCGTCACCACATAACCAACCTCACCATTTTTAAGCACAGAAGCAGGTTGATAGCCCGGTTTAAAATATCCAACTTCCAAAATTTCAATCGACTTTTTATTATTCAAAAAATAAACCTTATCACCCCTTTTAAGGCTACCAGACTTAACTCTTACAAAGGCAACAACACCTTTATATGGATCATAAATCGAATCAAAAATTAACGCCTTGCTCTCATCACCATCCTCACAGGCTTTGGGTGCCGGAACTCTTTCCACAACACTCTCCAATAACTTTTCCACATTAGTCCCGTTTTTTGCCGAAATCGCCAAAATATCATGCGTTGGCAAACCAATCGCATTTTCAATTTCCTCAGCCACACTAACAGGATCTGCTTGCGGTAAATCAATCTTATTCAATACAGGAATAATCTCCAAATCGTGCTCA
>JBGAUX010000055.1:0-5167 GCA_044228405.1 Candidatus Altimarinota bacterium
GATTCACTTTGTGTGATACCCCCAATAAAAAAATTTATTTTAATCCAATTATTAAAAATAAAGAAATTGATTTTGAAATAGTAAATAAAAAAGTTGAAGGAGGATGGATGGGAAAAGCATTATCTTGTCCCTGCTGCGGTTCAACTACTTCAATAAAGGATTTAAAAATACAAGCTAAAAATAATTTAATAAAACACAGACTAATTGCAGTTATTGATGATAGTAACAATGGGAAAGTTTATCGACTACCATTTGCTGACGAGCTCACTAAATCAATAATTGATATAAAGAAATTGAACTATTCTTTATTGCCAAATGAGTCAATGAATGATATTCCTGACTTGGTAAGTGGTAGAGGTTGGAATATAAAAACCTGGGCCGAAATGTTTTCAAATAGGCAATTATTTGCTATGCAAAATTTGGTCGAACAATTTTATAAATTAAAATGCACCTTAGATAAATCCGATTATTCAATTGCAATTTTTACTTATATAGCCATTTTTATAAACAGGATATTACAACGTCAAACATCATTTGGTATTTGGGATGTCACTAGAGAAAATTTACAGGCAATATTTGCAAGACAATCAATTGCGATGATGTTTGATTATCCTGAATCAAATTTGTTTTCTAATTTTGGGGGAGGAGCAATAAGTCAATTAGATTGGATAACTAGGTATATTCAATCAGAATCCTCTAGTCCATTTAGTACAGAACTTAAAAATGCATCAAGCGGTGAAAAATCTCAGTTCCCGGATAAATATTTAACCACGGTAGTCACCGACCCGCCTTATTACGATGCTATAGCTTATGCTGACTTGTCTGATTTTTTTTATGTGTGGCTAAAAAGAACGTTGGGAGATGTTTATCCTTTAAATTTTGCGACACCACAGACACCAAAAACGGAAGAATGTACTGCACTAAAACATCATCATGATGATAATAAAGACAAAGCTAAATATCATTTTGAAAGTAAACTAACAGAGATATTTGATGCAATCGAACATCAAACATCTGATTTGGTTTCAATAATGTTTGCACACCAAAGTACTGAGGCTTGGACAACTTTATGCAATTCAATATTGGGAGCACGAATGAATATTACCGGTTCTTGGGCTTTAGATACAGAGTATAGTTTTACAGGATTAAAACAAGGTAAGTCATTTTTGGCTTCTTCTGTTACAGTTTCCTGCAAACCGATAGTTAAAAACGAAATAGCTAATTTCAAGACAATTGAAAAGGAAATACGGCAAAAAGTTGAAGAAGAGGTAGAATTGTTATATAGTCTTGGTTTTAGAGGTGCAGACTTATTAACAGCCTGTTTTGGGCAAGCAGTTAGTGTTTTTGGTAATTATGAAAAAGTTGAACGTAGCGATGGCGAAGAGGTTAGTGTGGCAAAACTACTTGAAATTGCAAAAGAAAGTGCCTTCAATGCTTTGCTCAAAGGCTTTGATGGTGATGATTTTACTAAGTTCTATATTGGATGGTTGCAGCTTTACAGTTTTGCAGAAAGCGAATTTGATGATGCTGCAAAATTCAGCCGGGTAGGTTTAAGTATCAATGTAGCAGATTTGTTCACGGAACACATTCTTATCAAGCATGGCAACAAACAAACCTTAGGATCATTTGAAGAACGAATCAATGCAAATAAAAATATTGGCGACCGAGCCAACAACTTTTTAATTGACCTGGTGCATAGGTCAATGGCTTTGTACAAAGGCAATAACAGAACAGCATTGCTTCAATACATCGGTAAGGTTGCCGCCCAGCCTGAGAATAGTTTTTGGAGGGTTATCACTTCGCTTTGCGAAGTACTGCCCAATGGCAGCGAAGACCATAAACAAGCCCTTGGCTTGCTTACCAATAAAGACAGCTTGATTCGGGAAAGCAAAACCGTTCAAGCCACGGCAACAATACAAAAGACTCTTTTTGAATAATAAATAATAATAAACAGCGATATGCAACCTTGGTTTAAAAATGTAAGGCCACACAAAGACATTCAGGATGGACATTTAGATGAATCCATCTTTGCCGCTAACCTGGCAGAAGTAGCAGCCGGCAAAGGCAGAGAAATTTATACAAGTCCTGAAATGTTTTTTCAGAAAACCTACTTCACCGCAGGATTAAAAAACATTGCGAAAAGAGTAGTAAAAGGGCTTAATGGCGGGCAGGATGCTGATAACCGTGTTATCAGTTTACAAACCGGATTTGGTGGCGGTAAAACGCATACGCTTATTTCCCTTTACCATTTGGCAAAGTGGGGTGAAAAAGCCATCAAAAGCGAACACACCAAAGAACTGTTGGAAGCAACAGGTGAACCAAAATTTGAGTCTGCACACATCGCTGTATTTACCAATACCACTAATGATCCGGCACAAGGAAGAAAAGTGGATGTTTTCACCATTCGTACTCTTTGGGGCGAATTGGCTTACCAGTTAGGCGGTGCAGCAGCTTATGAAATTATAAGAGTAAATGACGAGAAACAAATTGCACCCAAAGGCTTATTTAAAAAAGTATTAGAGCACTGCAAACCCTGCTTAATCCTTATTGATGAGTTAGCAGATTACTGCGTAAGTGCATCGGCTGTTAAAGTAGAAGCAAGTAACCTGAGTGATCAAACGGTCAGTTTCATGCAAGAGCTTACAGAGGCAGTAACTGGCACAGATAATTGTGTGCTTATAGCTACTCTACCAGCCAGTGCTCAGGAGTTGGCAGCTTCGCCTATTTCGTCACAAATTCTTACTGCATTAGAAAACCGTATCACAAGGGTTGGTGCAAACATGAAACCAGTAGAGGATGATGAAATATTTGAAGTAGTTCGCAGAAGGTTGTTTGAAGATTTGGGTAGTGAAGATGAAATAGAAAAAGTCATTTCTTCTTACTCAGTTTTATACCAATCCTTGCTATCCGAAATTCCATCTTACGCACTAAAATCAGAGTACCGGGATAAACTAAAAAAATCCTATCCCTTTCACCCCGAGTTAATTGATATGTTCCGCCTACGCTGGGCAAGCAATCCATTCTTTCAAAGAACAAGAGGCGTTTTAAGAATATTGGCTGCCATCGTATCAGACCTTTGGAAGCGACAAACATCATTAACCGGAAGCCAGTATTTAATTCATACCTCCGATGTAGTGCTATCAAACGTAGAAGCATTAACCAGCCAGATTACCATTTTAAATGGAGCAAGTTGGGATTCAGTTATCGGTGCAGATGTTTCCGGTACATCATCCAATGCATTCCGTATTGACAATGATGTAAAGGCACTTGGAAAATACAACCTTACACAAGGCATCGCAGCTACTGTGTTATTAGGCACATTCGGCAGCAAAGGTCAAAACAAAGGAGTTGGCATTGATGAAATAAAATTGTGCATGGTAAAGCCTGACGGCTTCAACCATAACGACATCAACGGTGCAATGGACAGAATGGAAGGCAATGCTCATTACCTCTATTACAGCAGCACAGGAATTAAAAGATATTGGTTTGATACCACGCCAAACGTAAACATCCTGATTAACCAGGCTAAAGGCGATATTAAAAACCCTGACATCATTGCCGAAATACTGAGAAGAGTAATTGAAAAATCAAGAGGTATCCAATTGTTCAATACCTTGGTAAATCCATCTGAGGATATACCGGAGCAAATGAAACCAACATTGGTTATCCTTAGCCCACAGTATTTAGCCAATCCAACCGAGGTGAACGGTAAAACCAGACCCATCATTGAAAAGCTGGCTACAAAAAAGGGAAACAGTGAAAGAATTTACCGCAATACTTTGCTGTTTTTGCTTTGTTCAGAAATGGGAATTGGCAAACTGCAAGATGATATTAAAAACTATTTGGCTTGCCATAAAATCAATTCAGAATATAGCTCACAGCTAAACAACGAACAGAAAATCGATATCAGAAGAAGAATAGATGAAGCCAGCAAGCAATCGGATATTTCGTTAGTTTCTGCTTATTCAATGGTAGCAAAATATTCTGTAAAAAGTGGCATTGAAACTTTGGTTATAAAACAATTCAAAGACAGCCTAGAAACACAAATAAACAACAATGTAATAGCAGCCCTAAAAGAGGAAGAATGGTTGTTGGAATCAGTTGGATTAAGCACTTTAAAAAACAACAACCTGTTGCCAACACCGGAGCAAGCCATTAAAGCAAAAGATGTTTTTGAAGCATTCCTTCGCTTTGATGATAAGCCAATGATTACCGGCCCAGAAGCTGTTTCAAAAAGCATTCAGAAGTATTGTACCAATGGTGAGTATTGCATTGCCACAGGCGATGGCAGAACTTACACAAGGTTTTTCTTTCAGGAATCAGTTCCGTTCTTCGATGTGAACGATATTACTTATTGGTTAGTAGATAAGAGTTTAAAACCACAGCCAAATCAATCCACAGCACCTATAATAAACGATAAAGGCGAAGTTGTTACACCACAACCGCAGGTAAACGAAGGTCCGTTTAAGTCAACAAATAATGGTACAGAAGAAACAGGCACTTCCAAAAAGTTTAAATCAATTACAGTTTCAGGTAATGTGCCTTTAGAACGCTACACTGAATTGTTCAATTACTTCATTACACCCTTCGCTATGAGTGGTAATAAAATTGAAATAGAAGTAAACTTCAAAATAAAATCTAATATAGGTAGTCCTATTGACGAAAGCAAGCAACAATATAAATCAGCAAAGGAAGCAGCAAAACAATTAGGGTTAAAATTTGACGAAGAAATATAACCTATCAATTTTGAAAGCACATTGCCAAAGCCGTTCAAGCCAATGCACAAACCAAAACTTTGGCAAAAAGTTTGCAAAGCCAAAGCAAGATAAAATGAAATTTTAAAAAGCCCAACCGTTCGACAGAAAGACAAATGAGAGCAAGCAAAACAAGACATACCAACCTTGACAGACAAGAAGACACTGGTGGCAACAGAGGGTTTAATACATTGGCGGTTCAGTGGTTAAATGAAGTTAAGTTTTTCCATCGAACTTTGGTGTTGGTTGACAGTATTGTGTTTCGATATCGCCAACTTCTTATAGCTGCAAAACTTTTTAGGCAATTTTAAACAACACTAATCTCTATTATCGAATTAATACCCTTAGTACTTATTTATGGAAATAGAAGAAATAAAACATAAAATTACAGAATTAGCAAAAGAGCATCAATT
>JBGAUX010000056.1:0-4738 GCA_044228405.1 Candidatus Altimarinota bacterium
CTTATCAACCGAGGAAGGCCTAGCAATTTATAACCAAAATAGGCTGAAAATACCTTTAGGAGACAAAAAGAAAATGCCAGCCTTATTGGTTATAGCAGCTCATTTAGGCACCCAAATGTCATTTTTAGAAATGTTCCACACATTGCGCGAAGAATACAAAATAACCAAAGAAATGGCTTGGCATTTATGTGTTAAAGTAAAGAGGGGAGTTCAAGATACTTCAGAAAAAATTGTTTTTACAAAGGATATACTCTATTTTGTAGGCAACAGAAACATTGAGCGCTTTTTTAGAAACAATCCTCATATAACTGTAAACGATTTATACATAGGCAAAATAAGTACTCGGGATTTTCGCACACTGCAAAATCTACAAAACTGGAAAGTAAAATATAAAATAGAAGACTACAATGAAGCAAAATAATGATAGTAACAATACCTTTTGTGACGAAACCAGAGTGCGATTCATCGCTGGCAAAGGCGGTGATGGATGCGTAAGCTTTCGTCGTGAAAAATTTATCCCAAAAGGTGGACCAGATGGCGGAGATGGTGGAAAAGGCGGAAGCATAGTGCTTTTAACCGATGCCAACCTCAACACGCTAACCGATTTTAACACCTCAAAGTTATTTAAAGCTTCCAATGGTGTTGGCGGTAAGGGAAAAAACATGCACGGCAAAACTGGAGAAGACTTAGTACTAAAAGTGCCAGTAGGCACAGTAATTAAAGATGAAAAAGGGAAAGTTTTAGCCGATTTAACCGTAGAAGATCAAAGAGTAACAGTTGTGCAAGGCGGAAAAGGCGGCCTTGGCAACACCAGATTTAAAAGCAGTATTCATCAAACTCCAACTTTTGCCGAAAAAGGGGAGCCAGGTGAAGAAATACGAGTAACACTAGAGCTTAAAATCGTAGGTGATGTAGGGATTATTGGGCTTCCATCAGCGGGAAAGTCAACTTTGTTGTCGGTAATTTCAAATGCTAAACCAAAAATTGCCGAATATCATTTTACAACTCTAATACCAAATTTAGGTATTGTTGATGTTTCACCCTATACAAAAGAGAAGGGCCAGAGCTTTGTAGCAGCTGATATTCCAGGTTTAATTGAAGAGGCGCACAAAGGAAAAGGCCTTGGACACAAATTTTTGAAACACATCGCTAGAACCAAAATTTTAGTTCATGTAATTGATGGAACATTGCCAGGAATTGCCAAAAATTACACAACAATTAACAAAGAACTTAAAGCATTCGACAAAAACCTAGCCGAAAAGCCACAAATAATTGCCGTTAATAAGTGTGAAATGCTAACCGAATCAGAACAAAAAAAGATTAAGGCGATATTCAAAAAGAAAGAAAAAGAAGTATATTTTATTTCTGGTATTACAAAAGTAGGCTTAAAACCCCTTTTAATAAAAGTGTGGGAAAGCATTCAAAAAGATAAAAAACGGATTATACGAGAAGAAAAAGCCATTACGCTAAGACCAATTGTATTAAAGCCACAGGCATCAGACGCCAGCTTTAAAGTATACAAATTAAAAAAGAATCTATTCAAAATTGAGTCTCCAAAGGTAGATAAGTTAGTAAAAATGACAGATTTGAGGCACCAATATGGTATTTTAAGACTGTACAAATACTTCAAAGCTCGTGGAATTGAAAAAGCACTAATTAAAGAAGGTGCAGTAGAAGGGGACACAATTTTAATTGGTGAGAATCAAATTACTTTCCAAAAGTACTTATGAGTATATTTTTGATTGCTGGACTAGGAAATCCAGGTCCAGAGTATCACAACACAAAGCACAACATAGGTTTTTTGACCTTAGATAAGATTCAAGCCCACTTTAACGCACCAGAATTTACTATCAACAAGAAATTTCATTCGTTAGTAAGCGAAGTAACAATTGGCGAACACAAAGTGATTTTAGCAAAGCCCCTAACCTTTATGAACAATTCTGGCCAAGCATTAAGAGCCATAAAAGATTACTACAAGGTAGAAATGAACAATATTTTACCTATTTACGACGATATTGACTTAGATTTTGGCAAATTACGCATAAGACCAAGTGGGGGAGCCGGCACACACAATGGGATGAAATCAATCATTGAACATTTAGGTTCAGAAGATTTCCCCCGATTAAGACTCGGCATAGGAAAACCACATCCACAACAAGATTTAAGAGACTATGTGCTTGATAAATTTGGCAAAAGTGAGGAGACAGAACTAGCAGATTTTCTCAAAAAAACACCATTAATTGCTGAAGAATGGATAAAAACCAACATAGAAACAGCAATGAACGCCTGGAACTAATAATTTTCACTTGATTTAAAGCTTCTTTTTGAGTAAAGTTTGCAGGCTTAAAAGCTTAATTAGTCAACAATGTTTGCAGTAGTACAATACGGAAACCAACAATACAAAGTGAGCCCAGATCAAATTTTGGAAATCGACAAGATTTCTACATCTGAAGGGGAAACATTTTCTACCAACGAAATCCTTTTAATTAACGATAAAGACTTAGTTTTAGGAGCACCATTTATTGAAGGTGCAAGTTGCGAAGCAAAAGTTATCAAACATACTAAGGCAGACAAAATGCGTGTGTTTAAGAAAAAATCTAAAAAGAGATACGAAAGAACTATTGGTCACAGACAACAATACACACAAATTCAAATTGTTAAGATTGCTCAGAAATAAGCTTATCTAAAACAGTCTGTAAATCGGAATATAAGGGAGCTTGGATAACAAGCTCTTTTTTTGTGAAGGGATGCATGAATTTAATTTTAAATGCATGCAAAAACTGTCTGTTTAAGCCGTAATTTTTTTCAAAAAAGAGGTTTGCCTTTTTAAAACCATAGGTGGCATCACCCAATACAGGGTGCCCAATTGAAGCAAAATGAACACGGATTTGGTGTGTACGGCCAGTTTCTAAATCAACCTCAACAAAACTCGTTTTAACATCGTTTTCCAAATCAAAAGTTTGTTTAACCTTATAATGTGTAATTGCCTTTTTACCAGAAGCAAATTGACTTAACACCATTTTCTTGCCAGCAAAAAACTTATCTAAGGGCGCATCAATGGTTGCTTTATCGTGCTCGGGAGCCCCATAAACAAGCGTTAAATATGTTTTATCAATCTTTCTACTAGAAAACATTTCAACCAGCTTTAAATAAGCTCTAACCGTTTTTGCCACCAAAATCACACCAGAGGTGTCTTTGTCCAATCTATGCACGATACCGGGCCTTAAAGGGCTTCCAACTTGTAAAATAGACTCGCCAACATAGCTCAATAACCCATTAGCCAAAGTGTCCTCCTGACCCAAGTTATAGGGAGTAGGATGTACAACCAAACCAAACGGCTTATTTACAGCCAAAATATCATCATCCTCAAACAAAATTTCCAATTTCAAATCAATCGGCCTTAGAGCACTTTCCTTAATAGGCATCGAAAAAATCACTTGGTCGCCATTTCGCAACTTAAGTGCAGGTTTTTTAATAATAAAAGTATTAATTCGCACACAACCATCTTTAATCATTTTCTGAGCCTGAGAGCGTGATAAATCTTCGTTGTCTTCAACCAAAAAAGCGTCCAAACGCATGCCGTCTTGAGTTTCCAGTATAGTAGTTTTTTTCATATTATTTAATAGATGCGCCCATCCAAGCTAATTCAAAAATTGATTTTTGCGTCTCTGCTATTTGCGGGCTTTCAATAATTACACCAAAGTAATCAGTCGGCCTCAACGAAACAATAGCAACTTTATCATTGTAGATATTTATTTCATTATCAACAATGTCAATTCCCTCAGGAATAAAACGGAAATCAAACAAAGACTTACTATAATCATCTTTTAAATACATTTCAGTTGATGGGTATCGGTGCACCAAAGCCTTTAATGGAAGCTTAGCCCTTGCAACTCTACGCTTTCCATACTGCACAATAAAATCATGCAAATCAGTATTATCGAGCCATTTATGTAAAGAACTATAACATCGCAAAGTTTCTGTAGATAAAAGTGTCTGCTCCATTACCAGCTTTACGCCAATTAAACCTTCATAAAAACGGATTTTTGGACGAGAACTTAAAGGCGACCCCAAAGCTTCAAAATTAGGAATCATATCAATAATCTCTCTTTTGCATTCATCAAAGTGGCTTCTACGGGTATCAACATAATTAAGTAAACGCGTTGGTGGCACAGATTCAAAACAAAAAATACCATTCTTTTCAAACGAAGACATCAAACCCTTATTGATTAAAGCTTGAAGCGTTCCATAAACAGAAGATCTATTAACCTCAGCCCTGCGCGCAAAAATACTTGCAGATTGCGCACCAAGCTCCAAACCCAACAAATAAAGCTGAGATTCCTTTTCTGTTAGCCCTATTTTTTCCAAAATTTCCGTTAAATTGATCATAAACAATTATTCAGGCAAGGATTAACATTACATAATTACCAAGGACTCTGACAAGCTGTATTTTAAGGCTTAAACAAGCCACACCTTGCCAATACATTGTTTTACTGATAAAAAGTTAAAGCAATA
Organism: Candidatus Altimarinota bacterium; assembly: GCA_044228405.1. Classification (GTDB taxonomy): domain Bacteria; phylum Patescibacteriota; class Gracilibacteria; order UBA1369; family JBGAUX01; genus JBGAUX01. The sequence goes on from JBGAUX010000056.1 coordinate 4,516, forward strand.
AACAATATTATGAAATTTACAATTCAACCGCAAGTTTTACAAAAACTACCCGACATTAAACTAGGTTTAATTATCATTCATAATATTGATTTTCAAAATGTGTTTCACTAGTAAAACGTTCATAGTTGCCTATATAGAATGTAATATTGTAAGCGTTTATTGGATTGCTTACTTTCCAATGATATGTTTTTAATTGCTCTGTAATGCTTGAATCTACTAGTTT
>JBGAUX010000057.1:0-4658 GCA_044228405.1 Candidatus Altimarinota bacterium
CTTCTTGAGCAGAAAGGGTGCGCCCCGCGCTTTGACTAAAATATGGTGTTTTAATTAGTGTGCCTTGATACTTAATCACTTCCCCCGTGGTGGCTTTAACTGCCTCGACAGCGCGGGGCGCACGCATTTCGTATCCATACCCCAAATACTTCTGCGAAACCGCAGGATCGTCGTCTAAGTGCCAGGCCTTACCGGCAAATTTCTCTCCTATAGTTGTGTAATACTTTGCGTAAGTTCGTGCCGCAACAATCAAAGCCTTCATTTTTTCCATTTTTTCATCATTGGCATTTTCTGCCAAGCCCTTTAAATAATCCTCAATTGGCAAATCATTAACCGTAACCAGCTTATTGTCATCCCAAATTATTTCCAGAACGCCTCTAAATTTGTTGTCATTTATGTCCTTATTCCAAGTTACTCCTCGAGTAAAATTTACTATTTCCAAGTAACCACCCGATTTTGCAACAAATCTAGGGGTGCTATTTACCGCTCGAGTGCTTGTGCCTTGTCTCACTTGGTATTTGCCTTTTTCATAAGTCACTTGCACTTTGTCACTTGGTGTATAGCTTTCTACTCTTGTTTTTCCATCGTATAAATCCATACCCGCGCTAGCTTTTATTGTTGGGTTTCCATCAAAACCAATCTTAACCCTTATGTTGTCATCGGCTTTAGCAGTGCTGATATTGCTCACTGTAGTAGGGCTTGTAACTGTTGGCTTTACAATTGTGCTTGAGCCATAAATTTTATATCCAATCGACTTTGGCTGTGTAAGTAATTTATGTGAACCAATTTTTGGCATAATAGTAATAAAACCGTTTTTGCTTGAAGAGCTTGGTTTTACAGTAATTGTAGCGGTTAGTGATTCTCCTGGTTTTACATCTTTATTTTGAATTTCTTGTTTAACTACTTTAAAGTTTGTAGGTGCAGAAACATCAATACTCAAACTTCCTTTTTTCCACACAACACCGCCAGCATTTTTAAATGTTACTTTTAATTTTGATTCTTGATTTGCTTTTACTTGCTGATTAAAAGTTAAATTTGAAATCAAAGCTTCGTATTCGTTGTTGTATACATAAGTGCTAAATTTCATTTTTTTATCCTTCATCCAAGTGATTCCTTCAACAACTGGTGTAAAATATTCTGTGTATTGACCCGCTGAATTTGGCGCTTGTAGATTGAAATTAAACCTGCCAATTTCTCCTGGTTTTACCTCGTCTTGCATCAAATATGCCATTCTGGTTGATGGTTTTGCAGCTATAAATGAACTACTTCGATCTCGTGGACCATCTGCTCCCAATACAACTGCATCAATTTTTTTGCTCCAACTAACATTGCCTGTGTTTTTTAATTCAACCCAAACATTTGTAAGCTTGGTGCCTTTTTTTACATAAGCTACTGGCAAACTTGAGTTAACAAGTTCGTAAGTATAAATTGGCTCGTTTACAAAAACTGGTAAATAAATTTTATGATCAATTTTATTTGTTTGTGTTCCCGATTTAATAAATGGTGTCATATCGAGTTCCGTCATGCCAGATTTTGCTTTGCTGGAAGCAGAAAACTCAAAGGTAGCAATTTTGCCAGGAGCCACGCTACCTTCTTTCATAATGGCTAATTTTACTCCACCAGCCTTACTCACACTTAGCATTGAACTACTAATTGTACTGTCATCAAGTGATAAATAACTGCCAGCATCCCAAGTTTTTTTACCAATATTTTTTAACTTAACTGTTACTTTTTTGGTTTCATTTCTATTCATATCAATAGCGTATTCATCAGAAGAATCGCTAAATTCAAAGTCTAGATTTGATTTTTCGTTGCTAACAGCTGTTGCAGTTAATTTGCGAATTGTTGGCAACAAGGCATACAAATTTTGGCCAGGGCAAGCCGTTGCTGTTACATCTCTGTGCCCTAAAATATTAAAATCCATCTCACCTCTAAAGCTGGATTTTCCATCTGGTTGAATATCAAACTTTTTAGCTTTGTTAGCAGACAACTTTACAATTGAATTTAAAACTGAACTTGGCACTTGTTTTTCTTGGTAGTTACCAATAACAGAAATACCCAAAGATCCATGATTAGAACCTGCTGCATGCGCGCCAATCGCTTCGCCATATCTACCTTCATAAATATTTCCATCTGGATCAACAAGATAGTTATAGCCAATATCTCCCCAGCCTCTATTAACAGCATGATAATATTGAATGTTTTTTACAATCTGTTTGTAATCGACTTTGTCTGTTGTGGCGGTTGATGCAACCAAGGCTTCTTCCGAAGTTGCGGTGTGATGAATAATAATTTTTTTAACTTTTTCAGGATACTCCAGTGGCCACTTTAACTCCTTCCCGTCAGCATTTTTAGTAATTGTGCGAATAACTTTCAATTCATCAGCAAACTTTTTATTAATTTCAGAAAGCTCAGGATTAGATTCTGTTTGAACCTCTACATCTTTTTTTGTTGAAACATTTAAAGATTCATTTGCACCCCATTCTTTACGAGTGATGATTTTTAAATCATTAGTATTGTTAGAAACTGTGGTAGCAACAAAGTTACTATCATTAAATGCTAAAAAATTACTGTTTGCTTTTGACTGTGATGCGTTTTGTGGCTCAGGTGTTGCGTTAAACAGTGTAATTTTTAGGTCTTCGATTTTAACTTCACCGCGTTCATCCTCATTTAAAAACATTTGATATCTTAGTGCAGAAGCCGGCTGTGTAACAAAAAAAGTACTATTTGTATCAAAATCGGCTTGGGTGCGACCATCAATTGTTGGTTCTAAATCGTACCATTTCGACCACACATTATCGTTATAAACTTGTACCTTTAAATTCAAATGTGCTTCGTTTGTTTTTTTATCTTGCCAAGATAAAACAAGACTGTTGAAGTTAAATTTTCCTTTGATTTCTGGTGAAAAAAATTCTTTTTCTAAATTGTTAAGTTCAATATTATTCTGCTCAATAATCTGCGTATATTCATATGGTTCGTTTGATTGAGCCAAAGCTGGAGAAGCTGTATTTGAAGCCACAAAAGAAGTGGCGAAGACTACTAAACATAGCACCTGTGATAGGATTTTTTTTGTTTCGATTTTCATACTAAAATTTTAATTTGTTGTGGGTTTTGAATGTTACCTTGTAATCGTAAAATGGTAAAGAAAAGCTAACAAAAATTGGCTTTTTGAGTGGTTTTATTTTAAACTTATTTTATTGAAACAATAACAAAATTTCTCATGCTTGATTCTTTAAAATATAAGAGGTGGCTTAAAAAATACCTCCGTTACACAGATTACATAGGTGCAGCGCAATTATATTTAAAGGATAATTTTTTGTTGAAGGAAAAGCTTGAACCACAGCATATTAAAGAACGGATTTTAGGGCATTGGGGAACGGTTCCTGGCTTAAACTTTATATATGCAAATCTTAATTATTTGGTTTCTAAATATGACTGTGAAATGCTGGTTGTTACAGGACCTGGGCATGGCGCGCCTGCAATTTTAGCAAATGTATATGCCGAAAAAACGCTTAATGAATTTTATAAAGAATACACTTTAAATGAAAAAGGTCTTGGCAAATTGATTCGTGATTTTAGCTGGCCACATAGTAATTTTCCTAGTCATGTAACACCAAGTGTTCCTGGCTCTATACTAGAAGGTGGTGAACTTGGTTATAGTTTATCCACTGCATTTGGTGCTGTAATGGATAATCCAAACTTAATTGTTGCAGCTATTATTGGTGATGGTGAAGCCGAAAGTGGCCCCTTGGCTGCGGCATGGCATAGCAATAAATTTTTAAATCCTAAAACTTGTGGAGCTGTTTTACCTATTGTGCATGTAAACGGATTCAAAATTTCAAACACGACAATTTATGCAACTATGAGCGACAAAGAAATTAAAAATCTCTTTGAAGGTTATGGGTACGAAGTGCTAATTGTGGATGGTGGAAATTTGGAAACAAAAATGAGAAAAGCAGTAGAAGACGCTTATAAAAAAATAAGGAAAGTACAAATTTTGGCGAGAGAAAAAGATAAAGTAATGAAACCAAAATGGCCGGTAATTATATTGCGTTCACCAAAAGGATGGCGCGGTGTTAAGCAATTTAAAGGTAAAAAAATTGAGGGCTCTTTTAAATCACACGGCATACCTTTGGACAAATTAAAAACCGATCCAGCTGTTTTAGAAGCTGTGGAAAAATGGCTCAAGAGTTACAAAGTAAACGATTTACTAGATGCAAATGGCACTCCCAAAAAAGAAGTTTTGCGTTATGTTCCAACTGGTAAAAATCGTATTGGTATGAATAAACACGCTATTGGTGGAAACATTATTCAAGACTTAAAGTTGCCGTCTTTAAAAAAGTACGCGATTAAAATTAAAGACGACAAAAGAGGTAAAATTTTGGGTAGTAATATGATTGAGTCTGGCAAAATGTTGCGAGATGTTTTTAAACTAAATAAACGGACAAAAAACTTTAGGGTTATGTGTCCCGATGAATTGGAATCAAATAAAATGAGCGCTATTTTTGAAGCCACACAAAGGGGCTATATGTGGCCTGTACCGCCAAATACAGAGCACACAAATCCAGAAGGAAGAGTTAGTGAAATGTTAAGTGAACACACTTTGCAGGGCTGGTTACAAGGCTATATTTTAACTGGCCGACATGGAATTTTTGCAA
>JBGAUX010000058.1:0-4394 GCA_044228405.1 Candidatus Altimarinota bacterium
AAAAAATATGAAGAGTAAAAACTATGTGGTTATTTTGGCTGGAGGAAAGGGTACACGCTTTGGTGCGGACAAATTAACACAGCTTTTTAATGGAGAAAAATCCGTATTAGATTGGGTTTTAGAGAGGTTTGTAGGTTTTACTTTTATTGACGAAATTATTTTAGTAGGAGGAAAAACCCAACTCAAATCTGCGAAAATTAAATTTGCAAAGGCCGGCAAAACCAGACAAGAATCCAGCTTTAACGGATTAAATTTCATTTGCAAAAATTACAAAGTTGTCGCCGACGATATGGTGATTTTCCACAATGCAGCTAACCCCAATTTTACTGAAAAAGAAGTGAAGGATTGCCTAAAAAATGCGACGAAATACGGCGGAGCAATAGTTGCACATCCTGTTGTGGAGAGCGTGAAACTGGTTGCCAAAAACAGACAGGATAATCAAAACGATATAGTCAAAACCCTTAATAGAGACGAGCTTTTTTTGGCTCAAACACCACAGATTTTTAAGTTCAAAGTGATTGAGCAAGCGCATCAAAATGCACGGAAAAATAAAATTTCAGTTATAGACGAAGCCTCTTTGGTGGAGGAAAACGGCGGAAAAGTAAAAATAATACTTGCCTCCGATGGCAACAAAAAAATAACTTTTGCAAAAGATTTGGAGTTAGCAAAAACAACCTTAGGCGCTCAAACCGCCACCGCTCAAAACCTTAGTGGGGATAACACTTTTAGGGTTGGCGTAGGGCAAGATAGTCACCGCTTTAATAAGACCAAAAATGGGCTTACAATTGGCGGTTTAACCTTTAAGGAATATTTTGCTTTTGAGGCAAATTCCGATGGCGATGTTATTTTGCACTCACTTTCTAATGCCTTAATGTCGGCAATGGGTGAAGGTTCTTTTAGTTCTATAGCTACGCCAATGTGTAAGGACGGCATAACAAACAGTGTTAAATATTTGCAAAAAATTCTCCAAAAAATGACCGAGAAAAAATTGAAAATCAACAATTTATCAATCTCTTTAGAAGGTGCTTATCCAAAATTTGAACCTTTGCTTCCAAAAATAAAAGAGAGTTTAGCAAAGATTTTGGATATCAATATTAATCAAATAGGAATCACGGTAACCTCGGGTGAAGGCCTCACATCTTTTGGTAAAAAAGAGGGAGTACAAGCCATTTCTTTTGTTAGTCTTAAGCAAATAATATGAAGGTAAAATCTTTCGCCAAAGTAAATTTAGCTCTGGATGTTTTAAAAAAAGACGCCACTGGCTATCATCAAATTAAGACAATTTTTTACGAATACAAAGATTTATTTGATGAGATTGAAATAGAAAAAAATTTAAGCGGAGAAATTGTTTTTAACTGCAATAAAATTTTTGGCACCAATAATTCCTGCATAAAAGCCGCACAAATTCTTCAAAAAAAGTACAAAATAAAAAATGGCGCCAATATATATTTAACCAAAAATATCCCTATTGGTAGCGGTTTAGGAGGCGCATCCAGCAATGCCGCCGCGGTTTTGAAAGATCTTAACAAACTATGGGATTTAAAATTATCAGTGCAAGAATTGGAAGAAGTTGCAGTAGAAAACGCAGTAGAAATCGGCATGGACACACCCTTTTTTATCCGCGGCGGCATCGCCTTGGGCCAGCACTACGGCGAAAAATTAACACCTATTAATAGCGACCTAAAATTAGACATTAAAGTTTTATGGCCAAATATTTTCGCATCCACAAAAGTTAGTTTTGAGTCACTCGACTTATCAAAATGCGGACTTAATTCCAACTCCACCCAGTTGCTAATTGACGCACTAGAAGCCAATAATTTGGCATCTGTACTAGCAAATTTGCACAACGATTTTGCCACCCTTAACAATATGCCATTTAGCGATGAAATAAAAAAATCAGCTTCAAAACTTCAGCAAATGGGCGCAAAAAAAACACTTCTATGTGGAAGCGGATCATCTGTTTTCGGGATTTTTTAGAATTCTTGCCTACCCAAAATTGCTCGAGATAAAGTCACGCTATCTGTGTAATCTAAAGATGCACCAGAAGGCAAACCTCTCGCCAAACGAGTTACTTTTACATTTAAAGGCGCCAACATTTTTTGAATATAAATCGCGGTAGACTCCCCTTCCAAGCTCGGATTAGTAGCAATAATCACCTCTTTTACATCGCCAAGCTCTTTAACTCTCGCATCTAATTCAGCCACTTTTAATTGATCGGGCCCCACACCATCAACAGGTGAAAGTAAACCGTGCAACACATGATAAACACCCTTAAAATCGAAAGTTTTTTCAAGCGCCATCACATCTAAAACATCTTCAACTACACAAATAGTGCTTTGGTCTCTTTCGCTCGAACTACAAATTAAACAAGGGCTATTTTCGGCAACATTCCAACAAGTTTGGCAAAATTGAACACCATTTTTTAATCCCAAAACCGCACTTCCCAAATTATCCAGCCTTTGGTGAGACGAATACAGCAAATGCATAGCCAATCTCTCGGCAGACTTTGGACCTATGCCGGGTAGTTTGGCAAATTCATCAATAATTTTTTGAATAGCCGGTGGCAAAAATGAAACCATTTTTATTTAATTAAATTGGTGAATTCGCTTCTCGTAATACTATTCTTCTTAAACAAACCTTTCAATGAAGAAGTGCTAACCTCGCTATTTTGCTTTTCAACTCCTCGGGCCATCATGCAAAAATGCTTTGCCTCTAATACCACCGCTACACCTTTTGGATTTAATAATTTTTCTAAGCCTTCGGCAATTTGAGAAGTTAACCTTTCTTGATTTTGCAGTCTGCGAGCAAAGATTTCCACCATCCGTGGCAGTTTAGAAAGACCAATAATTTTTCCGTTTGGAATATAACCAATGTGAGCTTTGCCAAAAAATGGCAACATGTGATGTTCACAAACCGAGTAAAATTCAATATTTTTCACAACAATCATCTCATCATAATTTTCGTCATCAAACACGGTCAAAACATCTTCAATTTTTTTGCCGTAGCCAGAAAAAAGATGCTTGTAAGCCTTAAAAACACGCTTTGGTGTATTTTTCAAACCCTCTCTTTCGGAGTCTTCACCCAAGTGGTTTAACATTTCCTTAACCAAATTTTCAAACTTATCTTGTTCCATTTTTTACAAAACTAAGAAAATATTTATGCACCCTAGTGTCCTCTGTTAATTCAGGATGAAAAGTCGATACTAGCATATTCTTTTCCCTCACTAAAACAGGTTTTTTATTATATTCCGCCAAAATTTCAACAGCTTTTCCCACATTTTCAATCTGAGGAGCTCTAATAAAAACAGCTTCCAAAGCCTCTTTGCCTAGTACTGGCACCTTTAAGTCGGTAACAAAACTATCAAGTTGAGCCCCATAGGCATTTCTTAAAATACCAATATCCATTAAGCCTAAAGTGTCGGCTTGCTGGTTGCCAACAATTTTTTTAGCTAACAAAATAGCCCCCGCACAAGTGCCATAAACAGGCAGCCCACCGGCTATAGCTGCTTTTAGAGCCGAGTTTAGACTATTTCTAGCCATCAACATGCCTATGGTGGTACTCTCGCCTCCAGGCAAAATTATAGCGTCCACACGAGCCAACTCTTCTTTATTGCGAACATACAAAAATTCAACGCCCAACTTTTTAAGTATTTCAGCGTGCTCTTCGCGCGAACCTTGAATGGCCAAAATACCAATCAACATAATAAAAAATTACTACCAACCTCTTTCTGCGTATTTGTCGGTAAGTTTATCAATTTCAATACTAATCATTGCATCACCCAAATTTTCCGATACCTTAGCCACAATTTTAGGGTCATTAAAGTGAGTAGTTGCATCAACTATCGCTTTTGCTCGTCTTTTAGGATCAGACGATTTAAAAATCCCAGAGCCAACAAACACACCATCACAACCAAGTTGCATCATCAAAGCCGCATCCGCAGGAGTTGCAATACCACCCGCTGCAAAATTCACTACAGGTAGCTTTTGATTTTTGGCTACCCATTCAACTAATTCGAGATTTACACGCATTTCTTCGGCCGCCTTTTTAAGAGCAGCGCCCGATTTACCTTTTAAATTAGCCATATCTTCTAGCATTGCACGCATATGCCTAACCGCTTCTACCACATTTCCAGTTCCCGCTTCGCCTTTAGTTCTAATCATGCATGCGCCTTCTTGAATTCTGCGCAAAGCTTCGCCCAAATTGCGCGCACCGCACACAAAAGGAATTTTAAAATTACTCTTATCAATATGATATTGCTCGTCTGCAGGCGTTAAAACCTCGCTTTCATCAATATAGTCAACTTCCAAAGACTCCAAAATTTGAGCCTCCACAAAATGACCAATACGCACTTTTGCCATTACAGGAATAGTTACAGCTTTTTGAATCTCCTTAAT
>JBGAUX010000059.1:0-4348 GCA_044228405.1 Candidatus Altimarinota bacterium
GGTTGCCTGCGACACTGGGATTATCAATTGTAACCAATCAATTTTCCAACCGCACATTATTATTACACCAGAAGAAGTTAACGCTTTAATTGAAAGAATTAAAAAAGTATTACTAGAAAATAGGGCTTTAATAATTAGAAATTCAGATGAAGATGGCGAAGGACTTTTATATTATAAAGAATTAATTTACGGCACAGATCCAGAAAATCCAGATACAGACGAAGATGGCTTAACCGATTACGAAGAAATATATCAAACAAAAACTAATCCTAAATCTGCAGATAGTGACAATGATCAAATTAGCGATGGTGATGAAGTGAGCTTGGGCACAAATCCTAACAAACAAGATTCAGATGGTGATGGCGCAAGTGACTGGTATGAAACGCAAATTTCAAAAACTAATCCACTAAACAACGAAGATAAACCTGCAGACACAAATAACAATGGCATCGCGGATAGTTGGGAAATAACTTGGGGCCTTTTTGATAAATCGAGTATAGAAATTAGTGATATTGATAGTGATAGCGATGGTCTTTCTAATTTAGAAGAATACGCCAACGGCACAGACCCTACCAAAGCAGATAGTGATGGCGATGGTTTAAGTGATGCTCTTGAGGTTATTCAGCTTAAAACCGATCCTAACAAGTATACAATTGTGGAGGACTTAGAGCCAAAAATAACAAACCTACAAAGCAACAATTTAATAAGCGATAGCACTCCATTTATTTTGGGTTACTCAAAACCTAATAAAAAAATTGAAATAACTGTGAAAAATGATTTTGGTCACGAGTGGGCAATTGGCACAACCTTAAGCGACGAGCAAGGATTCTTTGAGTTTGAATTTCCTACATCTAAATCACTTGCAGACGGAGAATACCTTATTAGCATTAAAGTTTTAGACGAAGCAAACAAAAGTGTAATTGAATCATCACCAATAAATGTGACTATTCAAAACAATATTTTTGCCAAACCAGAGGGCTTAAAGTTAGGTGATGCCACTTTAAGTTTAGACAACATTCAAAATGGAAAACGAATTTTACTGCAAACCAACTATCCTAAATTTACGGGTCGTGTAGCGCCAAATTCCAGAGCAATTGCTCACTGGAAAAGTATTATTCGCAGTTCATCTTTAATTGCAAATAGCAAAAGTGGTGAGTTCACTTTATATCCGCCAGAGCCATTAGAAGAAGGTGATCATGAATTGATTGTTTACTCCGTAAGAAACACCGATGGCGCAATTAGTGACACAATTCGAGTTAAGTTTTTTGTTGGAGATGGTGCCGGTAATGAAGAATTTTCAAATTCAGAACAAGCACTGCTATTAAAAAAGAGTGCTCCAAACTCAAAAGGCGGAGGAATTGCGACAATTAAAAACTTCTTTTATAAGCAAGAAGGTAAGCCTTTATTAACAATTTTCTTTGTACTGTTAGTAACAATAGCTGTAGTGGGAACAGTAAGTTACAGAAGATATCTAACTAAAAATAAAAAATGATTAAGTACAAAAATTTAAAACTAGCCTGCGTTTTTCTTTTAGTAGTTAGCGTGCTAATACCTGTAATTTCTTTGGCGCAAAGCAGTTCAAACCAAGCTTCAAGCCAAGTTGTAACATCCAGCTCTTACGCTTTTGATGTGCCAACAGGTTTCGCATTTTCACCGGTTTTTGTAAATGCCGATGCCACAGTTAAAGTACAAAAAATATTAACTCCGGGGCCAACACAAGAAGACACAATAGTAAAATTCACAGATCTTAGAGGAGCTTCTGGCGGAGCTTTTAGCATTAATGCTTACATGAGCAATTTAACGACTGCCACCGAAGGAGCCACAACCATAAACGCAAATCAAGCTGGTATTGCGACTCGACACGCCAATAACGACGGCTACACGGTAGACTTCGATGCCGACAACTTTCTTTCACCAGATCAAGAAACAGTAACTGGTCCAGTGAGCTACAACGACGCCTTAGTTGATAGCGAAATACCTAGTAATTTTTATACATATTTTGCCAATGCCAGCACAGGAATCAAGATTATAGACGGCTCGTTAGAAGAAGGCGAATTGGGTAGAACAGGTGCTTATTCTGTTGGGCCAGCACTAATAATTAATCTACCTACAAATAATTTTGGTAGTTTTTCGGGCAATGTTACATTTGAATTAGTTTTATCATAAAAATGTTTAAAAGAGTTTTAATTACAGTAATTTTAAGCGTGCTAATTATTCCAATAGCATCCGCACAAATTAGTATTTCACCTCCAACTGGTAGTGACAGAAATTTTAATTTTGAAATCCCTGCGGGACAACAAGCTTCTGGAGTATTGAAAATTAGAAATCTGCTAAATGAACCAACAAACATACAAATATATAGCGTAGATGCCACTCAAAGTAGAAGCGGCGTTTTGGCTTTTACAACAAAGGAAAATCCGCAAAATTCAATTGGCTTATGGGTAAAAAGTGACGCAAAAAACACAACCCTAAAAGCTGGCGAAACCAGAGAAATGCCGTTCACAATACAGGTTCCCCAAAACGCCGCCCCTGGCACTTATGTTGGTGGGCTTGCTGTAGAGGAAATTTCTAGCGACCAAGGCTCCGCAAACGACCAAGCAGGCAAACAAGTAACAGTTTCTGCACGCGTAATCAGCAAAGTATATTTAAAAGTACCAGGCGAAATCATTCACAAATACAATTGGCAAAGTTTAAAATTCACTAAGAATCCGGAGAAAGAATTTTCAATGAATATCCAAAATATCGGCAATAGCTTACTAACTTTCGAAGGTAGTTTAAGTGTTGAAAATGTGTTTTCAAAAAAACAAGACTTAGTAAAAATAAACAAAGGAAGTATTTTTGCACACGCCTCCGAAAACATCATCATCCCCTGGAAAAACAGTTCAAATTTTGGAATATACAAAGTGAAAACCAATATTACTTTTGGCAAATATGACTTTTTGACCCGAAAATCTTTAGAACAGAAAGATGAAACCAAAGAAAAAATAATAATTATTCTGCCATTTTTTGTTAAACTAATTTTTTGGCTAGTACTCATAAGTGCTTCCGTTTATTTTTTATTCCGAAGAATTCACTACAAAAAAGTTCATCAAAACTCCTCAGAGTATGTAGTTACAAAAGGCGAAAATCTAATATCCATAGCTCAAAAAACAGGTGTCTCTTGGAAAAAGATAGCGGCCTTAAACAAATTAAAACCGCCTTACAAAATAAAAGAAGACGACACACTATTAATTCCTTAGCCTTTAGATGAAAAGATTAAATAAACTTCTAGCATTAATTTTATCTGCACAGCTTTTATTTGCATTTTTTTGTTTTGTGATTCCCCCTCAAACCAGCTTGGCGGCCGGCACATTTTTTGCAATCCCTAAAAATCCAAATGCTGTAAACGAAAATCGTTTTACATTTCAAGTTCAACCAGGCAAATCTGTTTCCGACATTTTATACATAGGTAACGATTCCGATACAGATCAGACCCTAAAAATATATGCTGTAGACGGTGAAGAATATCAAGCACAACAGGGCGTAGCCAACTGGATTCAAATCAATTCATCAACTAAAACTTTAAAAAGTAATGAAGGTGAAAGCATTCCATTTAAAATCAATGTGCCTAAAAATCAAAACTTAGGCACCTACACGGCTGGTATAGCAGTAGAAAACTCGGGAAATAGCGATGGCAATGTAAATATAAATGCACGTATTATCGTTTTAATCGACCTCAAAGTAACCGACGCGCCTCAAGAGATTGCTAAAAAATATCCTCAAAAAAGCTTTTGGCAAAAAATAAATCTTACTCATTTTACCGTAGCAGGAATTCTATTTTTACTAAGTATTATCGGCCTGATTTTTGCCTATCAAAAAGAAAAGTCTTTAAAGCGTGCAAAGCCTTCCCGCGATGACTAATCAAATTTTTTTCATTTTTTGATAAGGCGGCATAAACTTTTTCGTGTCCTGTAGGCACAAAACAAGAACTCAAAGGCAAACCTTTTACAATTGGTGCTTGCAAGCTTTTAGTTATAAAACCTGTAGTTTCACCATTAAAAAATATCGGCTCGCCACCATCATAATAAACTGCCGAGCACACAAAACGGGCGCCTTTTTGTTCATCTGGCACACTCTCCATTCTATTCAAAAAAAACTCAATCCACTCTTCATCATTGGCATTTGCGCCAGCCCCCCAGCGTCTAGTTTTAACACCTAACTCGCCCGGCAAAGCGTCAACCAAAATGCCTGAATCTTCAGCTATAACATTCATTTCAGCCCGTACCAATAACGCATTTAAATCATAAAAAAACTTAGCTTTTATTAAAGCGTTTTCCGCAAATGTATCGCCATCTTCCACCGCTTCCGC
>JBGAUX010000005.1:0-39795 GCA_044228405.1 Candidatus Altimarinota bacterium
CTAAAAAGAGCATTGCTCACACCAACACCTATGAACTCGTCTGGAGTTATATCTAAAGGTCTTTCTACTTTTATGTTATATAGCAACTCATCAAATGGATTTTCAGATCTGAACACAATCCCTATATCTTTATCTAGTTTCTGTGGCAATTGGCTGATATACCTTTGCCTAATTTGTGAGTAATAAAACCATTTAATTGCTTTTTTTATTTCTGTTTCTGACAGTGCTGTTACTCCTTTGTTGAAACAGTAAACAACAATGGGTACGAGTGCATAAACAGAGTTAATCTCATTTGAATGGTCAACATATCCCTGAGAACGAAGTATATTGATAGTATAATCCAGAGTCTCTTCATCAAGCTTCTTCCATGCTTCTTTTAACTTTGCCTCATTACTTCTATCGTGTAACTTCGTCATTTTGCTACCCATGCTGTAAAGTACCCCAAGAAGGCAATAAATGATAAAGTCTAATTTAAACACGAATCCTTCTTTTTCTAATTGTTCAAGTTTCCTTTTGAAAATTTCTCTCGCCTGTGGCCAATATCCTGAAATTTGTGCGAGGGCTAACTCTGCCTCTGTTAAGTTAATGCCACTTGCATTAACAATGTAAAAAATATCTATAGCTTCTTTTAGGCTTGCTCGTGCTGGTATCTCTTGTTCCTTAAACTCAATGTCAGGAATGTTTTCAACTGCGCGAAAATTATCAGAGATTTTATCTTCTTCCTCGCGAGTTAACTCAATGCCCTTGTCTTGAATGTCGCGGATTAAATCTCTTTCACGAGTTTTTTTCTGGAAAATATCAGTTATATTGACCCATTGTGGGTCTGACTGCATTGTGGATGGCTTGTAGTATTGCAATTCGAGCGTACGTATATGTATATATAATCCTCTGGGGTCTTTTAATATTTCAGATTCTTTGTAATAGGGTGGAATCTCATTACGAATAAGCAGGTAAAGAGTAGTTATTCTCTGTTGCCCATCAAGAATAATCTTTACTGCTCCTTGCCTGGGATCATACGGTCGACTTCCTTTTAATTCTGGTGGGCTGTTTGTTTCCCAAGTTAACATTGTACCTGTGGGGTATTGTCTTATTAAGGAGCCAATTAAATCTTTTGCATTTTCACGTTTCCAGACATACTCTCGCTGAAAGGCTGGCACAAATAGTTGATTTTCGTCTATTTTGTCGAGGATTTGGTTTATTTTCATGTATTTTTTTATATCAATTATTTTTAGTGTAAAGCTTTTACTCCTTCTATTCAATGAAAGGTTTTTTTCACCAAGGGAGAGGGAAGATATGCGGTCACGGAATAATCAAAGTACTCCTATTCCGTATCGCATACTTCCCTCTCCCTTTGATGATTGACCCCTCTTCCAATTCTATCGCTTTTGTGGTACAATATGGAGATTTATAAAACAAAAATAAAAAATGGCAGACTTAAAGCTCAATCTTTTCAATTTCAATAAGGGAAAAGACAAAAATCCAGAGACTCCACAAGGTAATGAATATACCGATTTCTTTGCAAAAACTGGCAATAGCGGTTTTGTAAATAATGACAGTAAATTGGTTGATAGTGTGATTTCTACCTCTTCGAAAGAGGAAAATAAGTCTATTTTGGGTATCAACAAGGAACCTGCTTTGGATACAAGTAATTTTATTGACCAGGATTATCACTTGAGAAAAAGACTTTCATTTGCAAGAGGCATGTTTGCCCTTGTTTTGTTTGTATCAGTGAGTTTATTGGGCTATTTATTTATTGAACTTAACCGAAACTTTGAACTTTTGAGCCCTTATTTGGGCAGAAATACCACTCAAACTCTTGAGGATTTAAATAACAAGGTGATCGGCACGCAAACTAAAATCAACGATTATCGCTACCGGATAGCAAAAATCAACCTGGATGATTTCAGTTATTTGTCTGATGATTATTTGCAACAATACGCAATCTATAACTCTGGTGCTGACTCTGTTGTAGTTACATCGGCTGAGCGGAAAATGATTGATTTGCAGGCTAAACTAGCTAAGGATTTTGAAAAAATTAAGGAAAAGATGGTTGCTAAAGCCTGGGTTAACTACGGAAAAGCTGATTTTAGTGACGAACAGTATGAAGCGGAATTTTTGGCTACACTTAAGGATCATTTGAATAGTCGCAAGGAGGCTGAATTGAAAAATAATCAAAAGGCTGCTGATGTTGATAAGATTATTGCAGAAACTGATCAAACAGCTAATTTAATTGGAAATAATAAGCTTATTGCTTCGTTGCAATCTAACGATTTCTCTAATTTATCTTACAAAGATGTTAAATCTGTTATTGATGAGATGAATTCTGCCAATAACAATGCGCTTTCTTACATTTATAAAGTGAAGAAAAATCGTATGTTGTGGTCTAAGGTGCTTCATGAAATCGACTTGGTGAGCGAAAAAACTGACATTTATTATAAAACAGGATTTTTTGAACAAGCTGGTGGAATTCAATATAACAACTATCAATTTGATGCTAACAGTGGACGAATTGTGGTTACTGGTGAAGCAAAAAGCGATGATGGCAGCAACTTTACTTTGTTGGCAAACTTAATTGATGAGTTTGAAAAATCACCATTGTTTAAGGACATTGCGATGAGATCGTTTTCTAAAAGTGGTGATAGTGAAGATGGATATTCTTCTACTGTGAAATTGGATTTTTCACTACAAAAAGAAGCTGACGATGTAAATGACATTCGTAATGCTTTAACTCAACCATTAGAAACTTTAAGTATTGAAGATGGTATTGCTCGAGTGAAAAGAGCGCTTAAAGCTACGGACGCTGAGACTTCAACTGAAACTGAAACTTCAACTAAAATTAAAAGGAAAAAATAATCAAACATTATGGACTCTCAAAGCTTTATAAAAAATAGATCTCTACGCAGAAACATCCATGCTTATTGGATTTTAATCGCCGTAGTTTTGTTGTTAATGGGTTACTACTCAACCATTAAAATCAGTGAGTTAGTGTCAAAATCCGGCTCTATTAACGAGCAATCCGCTTTAGCGAGCAATTTGGAAAGCACTTTGAGTGTTGAAGAATCCGAATATAAAGAGCTATTGGTTTCTAAAAAAGATCTCTACGACAAACTTGATTCAGAAATTATTAATGTTTTGCCAAAAGGCGAAAACTACACAAATTTAACTCGTGAACTTGATGCTTTCTTTTTAGCACTAAGCAAAAGTAACAATCCAATTTTTGTTTCCAACCTGCAATATGGTGGTGCGAGAGTGGATGAAAGCGGCAAATTCAGCGTTTTGCCAATCACACTAACTATCGAAAGTTCTAAGGACAACTTTTTAAGTTTCTTAGATTATATTGAAAATTCAGGTAATTTGACTTCTAAAGTGAGGTTAATGGACGTTCAATCAATTAGAATCAATTTTCAAAAAGAACAAGAAGAAGGCAAAAGCACTGAGTCGGTTAGTTTAAATGTAAATTTGAACGCTTACTTTCAAACTGATTCAACCGGAAAACCACTGGACGGAGAGCAAATTGCATCATAACAACAGAATTTTAACAAGCCGAATGGAAGAAACAGTTTCTAAATTACAACAGCTACAAGATGCCATTATTGCGGGTAACATACCGCAATTAGTGCTTTCTAGTATTAGTTACGCCTTGGATTCAAGAGCGAGTGATATTCATATTGAGCCTGAGGAAAACCGCGTTAGAATACGGTTTCGTATTGATGGTGTGTTGAGACAAATTGTTGAATATCCTGTTAATCTGCATCCGGCAGTTGTTTCCAGGATTAAAATTATGTCGAATTTAAAAATTGATGAACAGCGAATTCCGCAAGATGGGCGTACCGAAGTAACAACTAAAGATGGTCGTGAAATGGATTTGCGTATTTCTACTTTGCCAACTGTAAACGGCGAAAAACTGGTGATGCGTATTCAAGATAAATCACGCAAAATACCGGAATTGGGTGCTTTGGGGATGCAGGGCGACAATCTGAAAATGTTGGAGGAGGCGTTAAAAAGTCCGAATGGAATTATTTTAAACACAGGTCCAACCGGTTCGGGTAAAACCACTACTTTGTATTCTTGTTTGCAAAATTTGAATCAAACGGATGTAAATATTTTAACAATTGAAGATCCGGTGGAAATTAAAATGGATGGATTAAACCAAAGTCAGGTGCATCATGATATTAATTATGACTTTGCAACTGGTATGAGAGCGGCTTTGCGTCAAGATCCCGATATTATAATGGTAGGTGAAATTCGTGATCGTGAAACGGTTGATATTGCTATTGAATCGTCTTTAACGGGTCATTTAGTGCTTTCTACTATTCATACAAACAGTGCTGTAGAAACAATAACTCGTATTTTAAACATGGGTGTGCCTCCTTATTTGGTGGCTGCAACTATGGAAATGATTATTGCTCAGCGTTTGGTAAGAAAGGTTTGTGAAGACTGTAAAGATGTTTCTGTACCCGATGAAAATAGTATGGCGATGGTTAATCATGCGCTTGAAAACTTACACGCCAACACAGGATTAGAGCCTGAGGTTCTACAAAAAAAGGTTTTTTACCATGGTAAAGGATGTGATAAATGTGGTGGAACCGGCTATTTTGGTCGTGTAGGTATTTATGAAGTGATGAAAATTAATAATGCACTAAGAACGATGATTTTGAATGGTGCAGGTTCTATTGAAATTGAAATGGTAGCTGTAGAAAACGGTATGACAACTTTGGAACAATCCGGAATTGTAATGGCACTTTTGGGCCAAACAACACTGGATGAGGTTTACAAAGTAGCGAGAAAAATGGAAGTGGAACACAAAGAAGCACCTGTTGCGGAGGCTGTAACTAAGCCTGCAGAACCGATTGCCGAACCAGTTGCTACGCCTGTTGCGGAACCAGTTGTTGTGGCACCCGTTTCACCTAATCAACAATAAACATGAAGCAATCAAAAGATTTTGCGGTACAAGATTTAGGCAAAACATATAATGTTGATCTTAACGACGGCAAAATTGTTTTAAACATTGGCGAAACAGAAGAAGACAAAGGTTTTATTTCATTAAAAAAGAAAAAAAGACCTCTATATTATAAAATTACAGGTAATAAATTTATTGATACCTATAGCCGAATAAATGCTTGGTTGCTTGATAATGCAAAGATTAAACTTAAAGATAAAGCCACTTTTTTTAACCTATTGGCAGTGATGTTAAATGCGGGTTTGCCTTTGGTAAAATCGCTTGATTCATTGGCTATTCAAACTCAAAAAAATGTTCGCTTTAGTAGAATTATTTTTGAATTGGGGCGAAGTGTGGAACATGGTGGAAGTCTTTCTAAGGCTATGCGTAACTACGACGATGTATTTAACACAACAGAATTAGGTATGATTGAAGCTGGTGAAGTTTCGGGTCAGTTAAATAATGTACTCGAAAACTTGGCTACCAGTGCAGAAAAATCAAACGAAATTCAATCAAAAGTAAAAGGTGCATTAATTTATCCGGCTTTTGTTACATTACTTTTAATAGCTGTGGTTGGTGTGATGTTTGTATACATCGTGCCAAAACTAAAAGATTTTTTTGCTAGCTCGGGCGGTGAATTGCCACTAGTTACTAGAATTGTAATTGGAATTAGTGACTTTATGGTTTCTTATTGGACTATGATTACAGTGACAACTTTGCTTACTGTTTTGCTATTTATTTTATGGAAAAAAACCGACCAAGGACACAAGACTGTTGACGGCTGGAAGCTAAAAGTACCGCTTTTTGGTGCGATTATAAAAAAGATGTTATTGGGTAGATTTGCGCGAAATTTCAGTGATCTTTTAAGTAGCTCGGTAGCAATTATTAGTAGTTTGGAAATTGCTGCACACGCTGTGGGTAATGATGTTTATAAAGAAAGAATTTTGCTATCTGCAGAAGATTTAAAGCAAGGTATTCCTTTGGGAGAGAGCTTAAAAGACAATCCCTTGTTCCCTGTTATGTTTGTAAACATTGTGGAAGTTGGTGAAAAAACTGCGCAGTTGGATAATGTAACTGCAAAAGTTGCTGCATTTTACGACCAAGAAGTGGATACAACTATAAATTCTATTTCAAAAATCATTGAACCTATACTTTTGGTAGGCATCGGTTTAACGGTAGGTGTAGTGGTTTTAGCGATTATGATGCCGATTATCAAGTTGACAGATTTGAATTCTGTAGGAGGATTTTAACGGTTGAATTTTACTTTTAGCCTGGGGCTTGTTAGAATTTGGTGTAACTAAATTTCTTAAGAACTTTTACATGAAAAATAAAACCTCAAAAGGATTCACGCTTATTGAACTACTTATCGTAATTACAATCATCGGTATTTTGGCCGTAGCATTTTTACCAAGCGTACTGGGCGCACCCGCAAAAGCTAGGGATGTAGCCAGAAAAGGACACCTAAACCAAATCGCAACAGCGATAGAAGCGTATGGATTAACAGGACAAGCATATCCGGGCAATGCAGCGTCTGGAGGATCTTTGTGTGTAAATAAAACGGATTTATCAGTAGTGGTAACTCAAATAGCTGGTGGCAACCTGCCAAAAGACCCTAGTAATACTGATTTACCTTCTATAAATAGTAAAGATTGTCCAGCAGGAGAGTACTTGTATATAAAATTTAAATCTAACTCTCAAAACTTAAATTACGCATTAGTTGCCCAGATGGAAGACGTGGCGGCTGGCAATGCGGCATTAGTTGCAATTCCTACTAACACAGCGACTACTTTTACAGCTGCAACTACTGGCCAATATTATGTGCTAATTAAATAGATTCATAAGTAGAAGATTCAAAAGGATGGATGTAATGTCCATCCTTTTTTTGTTGGGCAAAATGTGAAGGCGAAAGTGGGCGTGTGTGGTTGAGAGGAATCTAAAAGGCAGCTATCGATTCCTCGAGGCCACACACGCCCACTCCCGCCTTTATTCCTTAATCACAAATCACGAAACAAATATGTCAATTGGAAACCGCCGTTTTTGGCTTAGGGTAATTGTTATTTCGGCCATTTTTTTGTAAACTGTTTGCACTATATGAAACGTGCAACAATCCGTCATGCTAAGCTTGTTTAAGCCATTTTCCTTGAGTAAAGGAACGCGTTGGCAAAGGTTTCTTTGCTCGTGTTTGGTAGTCGCCATCATAATAAATGGCTTACCAACAACGCTATTTGCCTCTTCAATAATTCAAACCGCCCAAGCCGCGGAAAATTCCCCAGAGCTAAAATATGGCTTGGTAGCGATTTTAGTGGACAAAAATACTTTAGAGAGCAATCAAGACTACGAAGGGTTAAGTAAAGACTATAGTGATGTGGATGATATTAGCATAAGAGAGCGCATAGAACGATACGCGGAGGATGTTCAAGCGAAGAACTCATATACAAAAGCGAGTATTATTAGTGTGGATACTGCAATTCAAGGTGCACCGGAAATTGCTTCAACCTTGGAAAAACTTTATTTTGATGGTGATGGCACAGGTGAAAATGCCAAATTAATGGGTGTGGTTGTGGTTGGCGATGTGCCTTTGCCCGTTGTAAATAAAAAAGGAAATCGGTTTTTGAGTATGTTACCCTATACGGATTTTGAGGATAAATCTTATGTTTATAATCCCACAACTAACGATTTTGAATTTGATAATAGAGTTAATTTTCCACGGGTAGAAGTGTGGCACGGCGTGATTAGTCCGCCGAAGGAAGCCAAAAACACAGAAGAAAAAGCGAGTAGCTTGGCCAAGTATTTCGATAAAAATCACTTATACCAAATTGGCAATAAGGACTTTGCTGAGTTTGAAAAGGGCGCATTAATAAGCGACTTGTACCACGAAAGACAACTGATGAGCACGGGATTTTTTGACTACTACAAGCTTTTTCAAGAAAACGCTGAGGACTTAACTTATCTCCGAAACAACAAGCACTGGGCCGAAGATTTATACAGAAAGTTTGCCGGCGATGTGGCAGAAGAGGCTAAAGATGTGCTTAAACCGGAATATAAAGACTTTTTAAACGCTAGTGCCGGTTTGTTTGGCAACTTGCCGGATATTCAATCTAAACAAGCTGTAATTGATAAATATCATCTGCCATATGTTAAACTTTTTAGCAGCTACTTGAGCAAAATCAACGATTGGACAAGTTATACCGGCCGTTATTTAAACGACGAAGTGCAAAGTGTGCCGGAGTTAATTAGCGTTAAAGATCAATATACAAGCTCATATTTGATGGAAGTTAACACGGCTTTGGAAAACAAAATGGATGAAATTGTAAAAAAATCTTTGCAAAGATATATCCCAATAATTTCGCATAGTACGGTGAGTGGAGGCATTGTTGTTAAAATGGAATCGCTTGGTATAGAGGATCATTTACCTTTTGCGCATGAAGTGCGAGCATCGGACGAAAGCGCTGTAGGCGGTGCTGATTCTAACTTTAATTCTCCATTATTTGTATTTTTAAACTCATCTTTAATTTTGCATGCCAAGGAGCAATGGCCGAAAGCTTTGTCTAAAGTTAGTAGTATTGCTACTCAACAATCTGAAGCTACAATCAGCCAATTAACGGCTTACAGACAAGAATTAATTGAAGCAGGCAATACTGTGGAAGCGCAAAAAGTGTCTGCTTTAATTGAGGAAAAACAGAGTTTATTAAGTGTGCAGGCGAGTTTAAATATTGATAATGCAGACTCAAAATTATACATAAATGGTAAACCTCTCAAAGATATTAATGGCCCTTTGGACTGTAGTTTGTATAGAGGCTCAACTCTTTTAACTGTAAATAGTCGGCTTTATAACCCAAATACTGCCGGGAATAATTTGTTTTTGGGGGCAATTACGGATCCTGTTTTAAAGTATGGCAATTATCAACAAGGTTTATTGGTGCGTGAAATTACGCCAAATAGTCCGGCCGAAAAAGCTGGAATTGCAGTTGGTGATTTGTTGCTAGATTTTAACGGGCAAGTATTAAACAAAGATTTTGGTGATGGTGCGAGATTGATGCTTGAGGATATTTTACCTCGTCTGGACTCGGAAAATGACACTCAGGCAACGGTAAAATATTTTTCTAAATCCCAAAACAAAGAGATTGGACCGGTAAAAATTGCTCTGGAAGATGCGAATGATCCTAAGTGGGCAAACGGCTGTTTTGGCACTAACGGAATTGAAATTGACGGCAAAGACAATGGTGAAAAATGTATTGCTGAACTAAGTAAAATTCCATTATTCGACGCTGGTGCAGGTAAGGAAATTAGTGCAGACCAACTACCAGAAGGTGATGTGGATGAGGCAAATATCAATTCTTGTTATGATGTTTTTTACACCGAAGAGCCTCGTTATTTGGACGACAATAGCGGCAATTTAAGCAAACCTGCCTTTGTTAAATGGATTGAAGACTTTTTTGATTTTAATGATGACGGACCAAAAACTTATTTAAATCCTTTGGCAAAATTTGTTTCCGACTATCAACAATTTAATGCTCAGGACATTGTTTTATATAACAAAAATAATATTGAATTGAGTTTTACGGATGTTTTAAAACACGCTGGCGCCTTTGATGGTGTGGATAATGATTTGGATGGACAAGTTGATGAAAGCGATGAAAATGACCTTAAATATGCGGTAAATCCAACCAACTGGGGCGAAATTGGTTCGCGAATTTTATCACGCAGTGGCACTTTTAGAGTTTATATTCCAGAAATTGAAAGCGACATTGATATTAAAATTGAGCCGAATGTTGTGAAGTGGATTGATAGTATGATTCCTCATAAAGACCCTACCAATAAGGTGATTGGGGCGCAGGCGAGAGCGCAAGGCGCGAAGTCTTTACCAATTGATGGCACTCGTTATTTAGCTTTTGAAGATAAAAATGGTGTTTTGCAAAAGTTTGATTATCCCAATTTGTTTGATGCGAACTCGTATCAAGACCTCCAGGTAAAGCTTTATAAGCTTTCAAAAAAACTGTCAGAAGTGCCTGGCAGTGAAAAAACTATTCCTACAGGAAGCGATGATGGTGCTACGGAGGCTATTTATAGACAGCTTCTTGATGTGATTAATACACAAAATTTTGAAGATGCTTACACAGAAACGGATACGGGTCATCAATTATTAACTTCTACTTTTGAAAATAAAGTAACTGATGCATTAAATTGGTCAAACTTGGGCATTGATGACAAGCACGACTATGTGATTAGCACTTATTTGAGCCCTGAAAAGGATGCCTACATAGCAGAACGCAATGGGTATGAAGCGTTATATTTGGTTGCCGACGGCGAGCACGATTATGCGTCTTATTCCTTTTACGGTGACTATGCGCCGTCGGCATTAGATGTAAACACCAACCCTGCAGAAGCTTTAAATACAACTACTGGAGCGAGTTCTGCTGATGCCAACCAAGCCGAATCTGAAGCGGATAATTTTGATGTGGACACTGGCACTATTTACGATGAAGTTGGAAAGAAAAAAAGCAAAATTGCTATTCCATTGGTTTCTTGGTTTTCGGAAATGATTATTTGGATTGAAGAAACTGTGTCGAGCGTACAAGATGTTGGCTACTTTGCTTTTGATTCGTTTAATGAGTTTCCTGATCAATTTAAAAAAGATTCAAACGGTATTGAAGATGCTGTTGTGAACGAACTTAAGGCTACCGAGGGCACAGTTGCGGAATTAAAAATATCAATTGATAAGGGCACTTTAAGCACTAATAGTAGCGATTACACAATTTTGACTGTTAAGGCTTTAGACAAAACGGGTCGGCTTTTGGTGAATGAAAATAAGACTTCTGTAGAATTAGTAGTAGCTGGTGTTGGTGGTACTAAGCCAAGCGAAAGCATTGTTCTTTCTACTTTAAATGCGCAAATTATTAAGGGTTCTGCGGCATTTAAAATTGCTTCAAACACAAATCCAGGCGATGTTATTTTGCAAGTTGCCAGTACGAATTTACAACAAAGACTGCTATCGAATGCTGTTCAGCTTAAGGTTACAAAACGCAATATTAGTATTGTTGGCAGTAACGAAATTGAAGCTGGTTCAACAACTCCACTAGAAATTGAAGCGACTTTAAGAGGTGACGATGGCGATATTTTACTGGATGAAAATGGAAAGAGAATGAGTTTTGAATTGGGAAACAATAGCACCCAAGCCACTTTATCTAGCTCTACAAGCACTGTTGCAAGCGGTGTTGCCAGTACAACGCTTAATGCTGGCACCCAAGCCGGTTTGATGCAACTTAGGGCGCAAGTTAATAGTTCGCTCTTTCCTGCTGAGATAAAAGACATCTATGTAATGCCAAGCACACTGAGTAAAATCAACATTAGTCCAAAAAGTTCTGTTATTAAAAGTGGTGGAATTTCGTACACGCCAGTTAGAATTCAAATGGAAGATGCTTATGGAAATGTTAAAAATAATTCTATTTATCAACTAACTATTTGGCATGATGGCCCAGGTGAATTTAAAAACATTCAAGACGAAGATCCTCTTTTGGGTGGCTATCAAGTAACTGTTCCCGAAGGAGTTTTTGAGTTCGAAATGGCTTCCACAGAAGAAGTGGGTCCAATCACTATTCACGCTCAAACTAATGATTTTGGATTTTACAATAATGCTACAGTGCTAAGTAGAAATGATATTTTTGTTGATGCATCTGCAAATGTTTCTGAATTACAAGTAGGAGGCGAAACCCAAGCTTTAATTTCTGTAAACATTAAAGACAATAATGGGGTTTTAGAAGGTGCAAATTTGCCTTTAAATTTATCTATTAGCCAGGAAACTCTAGCTAATTTTAACTCTGAAATACCTACCCAAACTACTAAGGGCAAAGCTGCAGCATCGGTGCAATCGCAGCTTGTGAGCGGAAAAACTAACGTTGTGGCAGTTGTGCCTGGTTTTGAAACCGTTAATGTTCCTATTAAAATTAATCCACTATCTCCATACAAAGTAGAGTTTGTTCAACCGCAATCTGGTTTGGTGTCGGACGCTACTTCTACCCTTGAAGTTGAGGCTAAAATTTTAGATATATATGGAAACTTTGTTGACCAAGATTCGGCAACTAAAGTGACATTTAGTATTTCTGAAGCCACAAAACAGGTTGCTGAATTTTTGAGCGCATCCGAATTAGTTGCTCAAAATGGAAAAGTTTCTGCAACTTTAAAATCCACATTAAATTCTGGACCAGTAAGAATTAAGGCTGTGGGGGCTGGTTTACAAGCGAGTGGTGAAATTGAATTTAGCTCGGAAAAAAGAATGCCAACCGAAACTTTTAAAAATTCTAATGCAAAAGTTTTATTTGCATCGCTAATGGGAAATGCATTTGGGGATGTAAGTAAAAGTAACTCTTTGGCTTCTGGATTGCTTTACAGTGGTTTCACGGAAGCAATTTCTGCAACTACAACTGCGGTTGAACAGAAAAAATCATTATTTACTTGGGGCGCCAATGGTCACTTACAAGTTTTGGATGATAGCCTTGTGAAGTTTATTTACAGCGCAAGTGGCAACCAAATGACCAGTGATAAAGTTAGTTTAATAGACAGTAAAACCAATTCTGTATTGGCAGAAGTAACCTTACAACTACCAGGTGGAACTTATGTTCATCTACCTCAAAGTTTGGCTGTTCCTGTTTCAAACGAAAATAATAGTGGTGTGTTTTTGAATAATTTTATTAAATCATCGCCATATAGCATTCAAGCTGATGGTAGTGATGCCTTGATTTTGTACAATCAAATTCCACATGTGCGTATTAGTGGAAGAGGGCAAATTAGTGTACTACAAGGCAAATATAACATATTGCCATTAGTAAAAGATCAGCAACAATTAACTTTTCAAATAAGTTCTGGCAATCAAAAAATTGTTGAAGTTCAAATTTTGCCGAGCGTTTCTAACGATACAATTTTGGTTGATGAAAATTATAATTTTTCTTTTAGCTCCCCTGTTGGTGCCTACTTAATTCGTAAAAATCAAAGTGCAAATTATCAAGTTGAGGAATTTTTTACTGGCAATTCAACGAACTCACGCAAAGGTTTGTCGTGGGTAGATACAACTCAAGCACCTGATGCAGAACAAACAATTGGCGGTTCTTTTGCATCTTTGGAATCTGCTTTTGACAAGACTGGAATTGGCTTTACAGGCCAAAATAAGCACATGTTGTTGTTTTTTGCAGGCAACAGTGTGGGTGAATCTTTTATGCCTTACGCGTCTGAAACTGGAATTATTTTAGGTGATCCAACTGTAAAACTTGCCCAAACAGGAGTGAACAATGGCTTTAATGCAGATCTTGGAGAATCAATTTATACTGGAAACACAAACATAAAATCACTACAAAAAATTGATTATAATGTTGATGGAGTTGAAGATGTTTTAATTGCCTATGAAGATGGGAAGGTTAAAATTTTGGAAGGAATAACAGGAAATACGCAAAAACCTTTTGAAGATAAAGGCTATTTATTGAATGTAGTAAACGGTATTTACTCAATCGCCGTTGGAGATATTAACAACGACAATCAAGATGACATAGTTGTGGCGACTAAAGAAAGTTGTAATGTTGGTGAAACTTGTGTGTACCTTTTTGAAAATTTTAATGGTCACTTTATTCAAAAAAATGCTGGCTTAGATTTGAAAGAAAAAGTTTCTGACTTGAAAATTGTTGATTTAAATAAAGATGGTTATAGCGACTTAGTTGTTGCTGATTTAAACCGGTCTGTGCTCGTATACTACGGCTCTAACAAGGGTTTAAACACGACTAGTAAATACATAGGCGGGTTAGAAGCTACAGCAAAAGAAGGCTTAAATACGGCTCATCAAACTTTTATTTCTTACAATAGAAGTGACTTTGAAATTGAAAAAATTGCTAATACGGCTGGGTTTAATCCTTTGATTCCAATGACATTACCGTCGGCAAATTCTACTGATGGCGCCGGCAAGGACCAACCACTCAGCGCGGATAATCGTAGTGCTGTTGCTGATTTAGCAAGCTTGAACTTGCCAGGTGTTAAAGTAACGCCGGCGCCAGTTTACGGTAAAAAAATATATAACTTCTTACCTTTAGATAATGATTTGAGGTTAAAAATTTCTACTAAAAAAACTAAAGATGAAAATGGTGGTGATGTGAAAAGTGGTGATAAATTAAATTACA
This sequence comes from Candidatus Altimarinota bacterium, assembly GCA_044228405.1. Classification (GTDB taxonomy): domain Bacteria; phylum Patescibacteriota; class Gracilibacteria; order UBA1369; family JBGAUX01; genus JBGAUX01. Next base: position 14,098 of record JBGAUX010000005.1, read on the forward strand.
CAATTGAATTAGTGAATACAGGAGACAATTTAAGCAATGCGACTGTTTTAGATTATGTGCCTGAAACTTTTGTCTTAGATAAAAATTCTGTTAAGTGTGAAAACTGTACAGGCAATTTTCAAGTTCTAGAAACTGGTATTCCAAGTAGGCCTTACTTATTTACAGGTATAAATTTAGTTACAAATCAAAGTGCGAGAATCACTTATACTGTTAGTGCTGGTAGTTTTCCTCCTTTACAATTAATTATTGGTGACAACTTTGGCGCTTATCCTCAAGATGAGTATTTAGATATTAATGCTTTTCCAGAAGGCAAACCCGAGAGCCATGTAGTGTTTTATTCTACCAAGCAAGGTGCCGAAATTAGCTACACTGCGCTTTATCCACAGGTAGATACTAGTAACGATATTGATACTATTAAGGCTGCTAGCACTGCCAGTACTGAAGATGTTGGCTTTGAAAAGCCAAGTTTGGACAATGATAAAAATAATAATGGTGTGCCAGATAACTATGATGGCATTGATGAAGACACTAAAAAATCCTTTATTAGAAATCTTTTACCTAATACCGAGAAGCTGAATCAAATTGCAGAACAATATACTGCTAATACTAAAGATAAAGATTTGGACGGAATACCCGATGTAATGGATGCTATTGAAGGCAAGCTGCAAAATGTTGCTGGAGGCATAGAAGACGCTATTGGGGCACTTAAATGCTCAGGAGGCTGTATTCCTTTGCCTATTAACACTGTACTCAACCTGCCTTTCCCGGTTCCTGGTAATATAAATGTTATGGGAATACCTGTTGGCTATGTGCCTGGTATACCAATTTTTGCTATTACTAAGCCTTCTACTTTGGCTCCACCAGCTATTAATACAATTATTTGGCCGGCTGGAAATCCATTTTACTTTGATTCTATTTTTAGAATTTATGCTTCTCCAACACTAACCGGAGGCTTGGGAACTGCAATGTGCTTGGGCGAATATGCTTGGACACCAGCCAGTAAAGCCAATAGTTGTTTCATTTTTGCAGTACCACTCTTGCAAGCTCTTGGCGTATGTAAGGCGCTTAGCAACGGTATACAGGGCGCTTTAAGCAGTATTAAATCAGGAATTATTAGTGAAAAAAAGAATGGCGGTCTCACAACTGTGGTGTCTATGGGTTCAAATCCTCAAGCTGGCAATGACTTTAAAACAACTACAGGATTTAGCAGCGGACCTTTCCCTGTGTCGGCTTCTGTGGCTAGCAATGTGCGTATACCTGGTTTTCCTAGCGTGATTGTTAATTGGTTTGATCGCCAAACAGAAGAAATTGTTGATAAGTTGATGGACTTGCCAGACATATATTTAATACTACCAGAGCCAGAATCTTTACTTGGTGGTTCAACCTTGCCTACTAAAGAATGGGCTGATGTTTCGGATATGAATGACTTTTTGGCTTACATTAATAGCATTCCCCTAGTGGAACTTGAGCAAAAAGAAATAACCATTAAAGTGCCTTGGTTGTACGAAGATCAACTCGAGAAAACAATTCGAGAATACGAACAATGGAGCAAAAATCTTAAACTTCAATCAGATATTTTTAGAAATAATTTTGGTTGCGATACAAACACCAACTACAGCAATGTTTGTAACAAAGTAACTTTAGATGTGGATAGCATTGTTTCAAAAATGGAAAAAAATATTCAATTACTAAATGATTATCGTGAATTGCCGAAAAAATTATTGAAATTTAGACAGCTAGAAGCCCAGTATGTAAGCCAAATTGTGACTTATTTAGACACGATAATTAACTACACAGGAGGTTATATTCAAAAACAAGGCGACAGAGTAACCGCTTGGATTAAGGCTATAGATCAAATTAAAAAGGTGTTTAGAGACTGGAAAGTTATTGTGGATATTTCTTTAACTTACGCAGAATCTTGCGATGCATGTAAAACTGATCGCTTTAGTTTGCTAGAATTTTTGCTTCGATTTTTAGTGATTGTTCCCGAACCACCAATTATTGAAATGCCTAAATGGCCGGATATTGTGATTGATGTTTCGCAAATTCAGTCTGGATTGAAATTGGTTGTGCCTGATTTTGTGTTTGTGCCAGAAGCTGTTGTTTTACCGCCATTGCCACAAATACGCTTCCCTGAGCCAATTATTCCTCAACCAGGAATTGACTCTAATATTCCTGATGTGAATATAAAAGTTAATTTGCCGGATTTACCTTTAATTCCAGAAATCCCAGAATTGAAAATTCCTGACCTGCCACAGTTGCCACCTTTGCCATTACCAACTTTGCCAGACATTCCACCACCACCAAAAATTCCTGAATTACCTAAACCTGTTTATAATTTAGCGCAAACTTTCAACACTTTGTTCCGTATTTTCTGCTTGGTTAAAACTGGCTTAATGCCACTACCAGAGCCGGAAGTAGCCACAGAGTTTGAGACCCTAACGCAGAGGGGCTTGTCGCCTCTACTTCCGGCACCTTTTGATATGTCGGCTTCTTTCCAACTGCCACCTTTCTCTTATGACTATGTAAATCAAATTGAAATTATTGCTAAATTAAATTTGCAGTTGGATATAAATACTATTTATGAATATCTACAAAACAGTGCCGATTTAACTAATAGTTACAATGCTTACGGCAAAAATTATGTTGATCAACTATTAAAAGAAAAAGGTGAATTAGGGCAAGAATACATATTTGATGCCAATGATATTGAATATCAAAAGACTCAAATTAATGTGGATGTGAACATTCCTATTAAGGAAAATCCTAGTATAGATGCCAACTTATCGTCTTTTGCTGATATGCAAAATGTGCAAGTTGCAAAGAGTATGTTTGATTATTTGAAGGAAGTGGAAAAAATAAATGATTACTCTCGTTCTATTCCAAAAGAAATTGTAATTAAAGCGGAGTCTCATTTGTTTGATCCATCGAGTGAAATTTTTGATAAATCGATTGATGATATTAAAAAAAGTATCGCGCACGAGCAAAATAGTAACTTAATGCCTGCCAAATTAATTGCATATCGTGACAACTTAATTGCTCATCACGATAGCTTGCAAAATGGCACTTCTAATCTGCAAAAAACATCTAACGAACGCGATTTTATGCGTATGTTGGCACAACAAAAACAAGTGCCACTACTTGCAGATAGCAGTTTTGATTTGCCCAATAATAGCTTGAGTTTGCCACAAATCAATATTGCAAATGATCCAAAACCTAACGCGTTTACGCAAAACATTAAAGAGGCGAACGATATTCAAGAGCGAATTATTGCTTTAACAGACGACGAAAAAGGTATTACTCCACAAGCGGATGCAAGCCCTAAAGGTGTGTTTATTTTTGATGAAAAAAATAATATTAACCAAAATCTTATTTCTTACACAGAGGAGTTAGGTTCGGTTTCGCATCTTGCATATATTAATGTTGATGATGATGACGACGAAGATATTCTTTATTCTTTTGGAGGTGATATTTATTTGAAAAGAAATCTTACTCAATCTCCAAAGGCAAAACCATTTAGTGGTTCTATTCAAACTTTGGAGCTATCTAAATTGATACCAAATGCAGATTCTATTAATCATTTAACGCCTACTTCAACTAGTAATGAAAAGGTTAGTTTGGCTTGGGACAAATCGAATAGTGCTAATTTGCAAGCTTATGAAATGGAAATTAAATACAGATTAAATGACTTTAATGATGTAGAAACAGCTGGTTCCTTGGCGCATATTATCCCAGACACAAGCCAAATTGAGGCTACAATTAACAGGCCAGATTATTACACTTACGAAATTGTTAAAGGTGATTTAACTGTGAATGGACAAAATGTTGAGGCATCAAAAATACAAAAAATTAGGGCGAATGATCTGTTGCAAACCAGCACCGACTTGCAAACTGAAATACATTTAAACGCCTTTGATAAACAAAATAATTATCTTGGCTTAATTAAGGTTGGACCAGCTACCAAATGGGTTATGCCTAGGTTTGATGAAAATAAAAACTCGCAAATTGTGGTGCAAAATGGTGAAGTTATTTTTGAATTGAAAGACACTCTTATGCCGTTTTTGGCTACAGGAGACACAATTAAGACTGGTGCGAATGCGACTGTTTTAATTAATTATCAAAGTGCAGGTTCGTTTTTGATTTATAAAAACCAACAATTCACAATTGCAGCTGGTGTTTGGGCGCCAATGTTTGTGGCCGACAGCTCTATTTTGGCGCAAGCTACCATAACTGGCAAACAGAGATTTATGACTACTACAGCCACAGGAACAGTGCAAGAAGGTGATTTAATTCACATGGTTGAGCCAAGTACATTGCAGGCTAAAAATAGTAATGGTGATGTTTTAATGGAAATTAGCCAAACTGCACATAGTTTATTTACAGTGCCAAATGGTTTACCAACTGATGTGATTTTTTATGTAAGTACTGGAAAAGTTGAAGTGATTAGGCAAGCCAGCACAAAGATTGAGCAAAAATTAGTTGATGGTGGAATGATTGATGTAAAGGATTTTGTGACTGTTTATAAAGGCGATATGGCCTTAATGCATAGCAATTCTTTGGCTCAAGTTAAAGTGAGTGCAAATCAGAATTTCGCTTTATATAAGGCTATTGACCCTCAAAAACCAACTGCGGAAATAGAGATTTTAAACGGCAATTATTATGCTTCTATGAGATCGTTGCTTAAAAACAACACTCGTGGAACGAGCGCTTTGAGCACGATTATTGCGCCTCAAAGTTGTGGTGATAAATCTGCTCCTTACATTAATGTTGGTGCTACTGAAAAATCGATAGCAGTGTTTCAAAGCGCGAGTGTAAATGCCTCTGCTTCGTTTGATACAGCTGGAAAAGTGGTTGCCTACTATGCAGATACTAATCTGGAAGTTGATTCAGATGGCAATGGAAATAAAACAGACGACAAGGATTTATTTAGTGACGATCCAAATAAAAATTTAGATACAGCCTGCTTTAAAGATAAGAAAATGGATAATCCTGTATTCAATTTTGGGCCTTACAATGAGCCCGGAGAGTACAAGGTTAAAATTTATGCAATCGATCAATCGTGTAATATTAATAGTCAGGAAATAATAATAAAAGTGTTTGTACCAGATATTTATCTTGATACTACAAGTGCAAGAGGTGGCATTCTTTCTGGCCACATAGAGCCACCTTTACCAAATGTCCCAATACGATTTATTCGTGATCGTAAGCCACCTTTGGAAAATTTTTCTACAGCTTCTGCTGATGAAAATGGCATTTATTACACAAATAGTTTAGGTGAGTTTGAAGTAGCCGATTTACAAAAAGAAAATATTATTACGGTTAGTGATGATAGTGATGAAGAAATTGCAGAGGTTGATCCTTACACTGGCGATTTGGAATTCAAAAAAGGTGGATACAGTTTGCAAATTTTACCAGCTCGTCCGCCAGACTTCCCTACTAGAGCTACTATTACTGATCAATATGGTGAATCTGTAGCTTCGTTTTTTATTGTTCCAGACTTGAATAACGACACCACAATCACAAATGAAATTGATATAACAAAACAGCAGGTTCAAATTCAACCTCAAAATAACGATAACTTTAAAATTGAAAAATTACCTTCTAGTGATTTGGTAAACCCGGGTGCAACAACAATTACTTATGTGCCGGAGAATAAAAAAATCGCGTTAATTAATTCTAGCGGAAACATTTTTACTTTGGATGACAGAGTGACTTTAGGGCTTACTTCAAACAACGATAAGATTTATAACATTCATTTGATTCAAATTTTATTCTCACAAAAGCTTATTGCTACTGTTTATTTGCCTGGACAAAACACAGATGGATTTATGCCAACCATAGCCGAAAGAGATGTTTATAAATTTAATGTGATTGGTGTTGTTCCTCCTACAAGTAGCCAATATCAATCTCCTTTTGCCGATGTAAATGCCGACACCAATAATTCTGAGGCGATTTTAAACCTTGCTGAAAAGGGAATTATTGATGGTTATAATGAAGATGGCTTGGTTGTGTTTAAGCCAGATCAATTAATTGGCAGAGCAGAATACACTAAAATTTTGTTAAAAACTCTTTGTATACAACCAAGTGATCAAGCATTTTTAGCGCCTCCAACTTTCTCCGACATTGTGTACGATGAAAATAACTTGGCTTGGTATTATCCATTTGTGAAAGAGGCATATTTACAAGGATTTATTAGTGGTTATGCCGGTGAGCAAGATCCCGCAACCGGTTTAAATCCGTTTAAAGCAGGCAATACAATCACCCGTGCTGAAGCTGCTGTTATTATACTTTCGGCTTTAAATAGGCTTGAAACTGTTAATTTGGAAAGTATAAAGCCTGGCGATCCTTGGTATGCGCCTTATATGGAAGTTGCGCAAAATTTAGGACCATACTTAAATAATCCACAGGAAAATTCTCAACTGTTTTTGCTAACTGCAGAAGAAGCGTTAAACCCGGAAAAGCAAATTAGTCGTAGTGAATTTGCGGTTATGGCTGAGCGAGTTTTAAACATAAACAATTGTTTTACTTTTGATGATGATAACGATGGCATGCCGAGTGAATGGGAGAAAACCCATAATTTGGATCCATACAATGCGGCTGATGCTGAGTACGATAACGACAACGATGGATTAATAAATAGAGAAGAATATGAAAATGGCACTGATCCATTTAATCCTGATACTGACGGTGGTTGTATGTTAGATGGGCCAGAAGTACGAGCTAACTTTAACCCGGCAAAAAATCCTGATGATGATGACCCAGATTTTGATGGGCTTTCTTGTAATTTAGAGAACAACACTTATAAAACCGACCCTTATAAAGCCGATACTGATGGTGGTGGAATTAATGACGGGCGAGAAGTTTTGGTTGATAAAACGGATCCTTTATTAGCTGAAGATGACAACCAGGGTCGCTTTGATGATGTTAAAACCACCCTAGATGAAGGTGTATATGCAATTGAGCAAAGCTGTAATAGCTGTCCTTGCGACTCCTCAATTTCCAACAAATCTGATATACTGGTGGGAGATGAATTTTGGGCGGTAATAGCCTCACCAACCAATGCAAATCAAATTTATAAGAAGAGTAATTCTGTAACAATCACCGATGCAAAATAAACCAATAAGCAGATGGAAAATTATTAGTGTAGGTATATTTTTTACTTTCATTAGTGTGACACCAGCGCTGTTTGCCCAGGATGCAAGCCAAAATCAAAGCGCCACGCTGAGTGTAGACCAACAATGTGCAAGTGATTTACGAAGCTTTTTAAATACAAAAGGTAAGGAGTTTTTAGATGCGATGGATCAACATTTTCAAGATCCAAGCTCTACCACTTCGCTAATACCATTAGCTTCCGAAAAATATTCTGCCTATAAAAAAATGGCTAGGGCACAACTAGAATTGCTCAAATCACAAATTGGTAACGGCTCTACTCAAGCTACACTTTCAAGTGCATTTTCTAAATGCGACCAAGCTCTTGCCGACAATCTTTTTCAAATGGATACAGTTTTAAGAGATCATATAAAGAGAAACAGTTCAGCAAAACGCACTTTTATTATGACTAGTGAATACCAAAGAATTAACGACAAATTGGCTACTTTAAATCGTGAAATTGGCCAGTTGAAGGGTTATTTTCAGGTAATGAATAGTAAGTTGGAAAATTTTATTCCTAAATGTGTTCGACAATAATGAAGATTAATTTACTCAAAACAACTAAAATAATTTGCATAACTTTGCTGGCATTTGCGCTACTTGCAGTACCTTTTCAGGTGCGGAATGTTCGCTTAGTAAAAGCACAAAACACAGCTTTTCAATTTACAAAAGTTACCGGGGTTTACTTTAAACAATTGGCATATCACCAAGAAATGAATGCATTTTTTAATAAAAAAATTAAAGCATTAACAAGTAAACAGGGTGTTTTAACGCCAGCAGACGGCAAAAACTGTAAAGATAATGTAACAACTTATTGTGTTGCGGAGGAAGCAACCGAAATGTTTTTTAAATATAAAGAAGTTTTGATAGCTGAAAAAAGTAATTTAAAAGAGGAAACTGCAAGAGCTCAAGCATCTGGTTCTGGATTTCAGCAAATTTTAGTAGAGATGAATTCACAAAAAGCAGCAGGAATAGAAGCAGAATTAATTGCTGCAGAAAAAACTTTAGATATGACAATAGAGGCTTATAACGAGTTACAGATTGCTTATCCACTACATGTTCAGTATCAAGAAATGATAAATAATTTAGAAACTTATCGCTATCAATTAGAAAGTATCCAGTCGTTAACAAGTAACTTTCCAAAGGTATTTGTTAACGCAACAACCACTGCATGCACCTAAAAAATCTAAAAATAGGGCACAACTATAAACTCATACTTTTGGGAGCTGTGGTTTTATATGTAATTTATTTTGCTTTTGTAGTTGTGGGATGGGATGCGTTATTTAATCCTCAAGCAAAAGCGCAAAGCAACGAAAATACTGCTACACAAGCACCTTTGGTGGCATCACCAGCAAATGTAGCCTCTAGTTTATTGTTATCGATGGGTGTAAGTAGCCCTGATGTAGAATTAGATTTTGCTGACATCTTGAGTAATAGCGAGGCGGGACAAAATCTATATAGTGTTGTTTTTAACAAAATTAATGTCCAACCAGAAAAAAAGGCTTTTAAAGACACCGCACAAGGTTTTGGTTTAACACTTGCAGAAGCAGAAGCTGTAAAAGGTGGCTCCCCTACTCCTTTTACAAATATCATTAAAAGTAGTAGCCCTGCATTAACTCAACAACAAGCCGTTAATAGGGTGTCGGCATTTCAAGAAAGATATCAGGAAAGAAAAGAATTTTATGAGTTTCAAACTGAAATGATAACTCAATATGCGCCTACAGAAATTTTCTACAATGGTGATTTAGCCGATTCTGGTTTTGATTTGGTTTATGATTTGCATATTATTGAGCAAATACTTTTCCAAAAAACAGAAGACTTAGTAGTGGGAGGTAAATTTAATAATGGCGTTGCTTTGGGTGCACAGGGTGGCATTGGTGCAGGTACTGGAGCTGGTTTTGGCTCAAGTACTGGAGCTGGTTTTGGTGCAGGTACTGGAGCTGGTTTTGGCTCAAGTGTTGGCTTGGGTGCAGGTGCAACTCAAACTGTACAAAATGCTCAAACTGCAAATGGAAGCGAGTCATCAAATGGTACTCAATCTGTTTATGTACCAAAAGAGAGCCTACAAAACATCTCCGATTACGCTAAAACCAAAGCCTTGCCTACCTCGGCTCAAGGCGACCTCTTAGACCCAACTTTTTGCGCAAACGACTATAGTTTAGGTTTATCATTAATAAACGCTCCTACCAGCTTGGGTGCAGAAGAATTACAAACTGTTTCCGAAGCCTTGGTTGCAGATGCAAATGCCAGCAATAATTTAAATGGAAGCGACAATATTGATTCTGGCGATTCAAATTCGGGTGACACCACTGTGGGGAATGCAACTGCAGAAAGCTATCCAGATTTAGCCAAAACAACTCAACAGCTTCAAGAAGAAGCAACATCATTAACCGACTATTTTGAAAAAGTTCCTGTTTCAAATTCACCATTTAAATTAAAAGACCTTCAACAATGTTATGAAGAAGACGCTGATGGCAAAGGTTCTGGAGCTTCGGCCTCTATCTGCTTTGAGGTGAATTTCAAATACAAAACTGCGTCGGCCTACGCCCCTGGTGAAACTTGTATAGCCTGCGAAATTGCGCAAATCAATGACGATTTATGGAATACACTCAAAAATAATTTGAGCCCCAATAAAGCTCCCGGAAATATATTTGAGTCCGCAAAATGTAAAAAAGGTTTGGTTTCAAACCCAAATATAAATGTAGTGCTGATGTTTAATCCGGTTGCCACACCTAACAATAGCGATTTAATTGGCAGCAAAGATATTGTTGATAGATGGAATGAGTTTACTAAAACATTCAAACCAGGCTTATTTACCGACCAATATAACAAGCGCGAATCTAGCCCTGTCAGTGCTGAGGAGCAAAAAAAGCTAGAAGACGAGGTTTACCAAAAAAGTTTGTATGATGATGCCAGCGAATATGCGGTATCCAATAGCCAAAATCTCATTTCACAGCAACAGCTTCAAAATGAAATCAATCAAATTGTGAATGCGTCGGTTGCTCAAACACAGCGCCAAATTCGAGAATTTGAGGCTGGATCTTCGGGTGCAGAGTTTGGTGAGTTTTATCAATTACTGTCTTACGAAATGGATAAAATGCAAACTTTCCTTTCTATCTATCAAAATACATTTGCAGAAATTAGCTCGGAAATTTGTCCTAATATAAAAAGTAAGCCCGATGCATCATAAAAAATAAATGAAAAAAACTTCTCTCTCAAAATTTGGTGTAATGATAGCAGTGTTTAGCGTAGCTGTGCCTGTGGTGATTAATTCGTCTTTGGCGCAAGAACTTTTACCTTCGCAATTTGATAAAAGTAATAGTGTCATTGCATGTGTTGCCGATGCCGATTTAAAGTATAAAGACTTCATTTCTTCCACAATTGCTTACGACGGTTTTGTGGATTATTGGGGCGATATTTTCAACAAAAATTACTGTGAGCAAAGAGATATTCAGCATGTGCTAGACAGTATTGAGCAAGTTCGGACCAATATTAGGTCTGCTTTTTATGCCTGTGATGACGATAGAGCTCGCAATTTGGGTGTAATTTACGACAAGTTATTAGTGGAACTTTACTATGTGCGACATGTGACTTTTACAGATCAAAAGAACCCTAAAAGCCCACTGAGTGTAGTAAATCCAGCTATTTACGAAAATATGAGATCTCGTTTTGTAGATACGAAAAGCTACTTTAGTAAAGCAGTTTTTGATGAATATTACGCACAGCTAAACCAAAAGTATCAAAAAAGTTTAGCAGCTTCGGGTGATAATAGTTATTTAAGTTGTAGCGATCCTGTTTTTGATGATTTAACCGACAAGTGGCAAGAATTTTTGGAAACTGCCGGCGGTTTAGGCAGTGGCACTAAGGCTGCAAATAAAAAAATCGGCACGCAGGCAAAAAGATTAGAAAGTTCGCCAGTGCAAAGTTATGGCAGCAGCTACGAACGCTATTTAAATTTGAATGTTAACAGCCTGGATCCTTTAGATAGCTTCGACCAAATTTACAATGCTACTAAGGAGGTTTTGCCTTTTACAGATGTTGGTTTAACGCACGAGCAGCTGTTTAATGGCGTTTCGCAGGCTCAAGAAGTGTACGATGCCAGCAAAAGCAAAGCTCAAAAAATGGCAACTTACGAGTTTTTATACCTCAATACAACCGATTCCCTGCGTGACTCTCTCGAGAAAAAACTAAAAGAGAGCAATGCTATTATTAAAAATACTTTTCAACCTCTAACTAGCCTGGGCGACTGTGTAGGCACGGTTTACAGTAGACAATGTAAAAGTAGCGAGTAGTGCTGGTTCTTGCTTTTTTATGGTTACATGTTATAGTTACATATACTTTAAAAGCAATATGGCTGACCTACCAACACAATATGCGGCAAGAGTTGAAGCTTTAGACTCTACACAAAAGCCAAATCAACAAATAGTCCCAAAGGAAGCGGATAAAACAACCCTAGCCGTACGTAGTGTGGTTGCTTTGGATTTGCAAATCGCGACCCTAGAAGCCGACATTCAAAGAAAAATTGATGAAATGAATGTGGAAAGGGAGGAGATTAGAAGATTAAAAGAAATATGCAGCAACATTGATAAGGCTGAAGAGTATGCCACAGCACGTATTAATGGATTAGAATTAACAATTAAACGCTTACGGTTTATTATTCTCAATTTGCAAAGTGAGATTCAAGCACATAAAAGGCTTTTAGTATTAGCTAATGCTAAAAGAACTCAGATTCATGGCAGAGGCCAAACACAATTAGATAAAAGATGCTCTTCCTAACTTGAGCAGTAAAAAAACCCCTTGGTTGGAGGGGTTTTTTCAGGCTTTTCTAGGGCTTTTCTAGGACGTTGAACGAAATTTAAGGGGTCTCTATCTCAGCACGAGGGATAATATTGTGCCTTTCAGTTTCTCTTTAATTGCCATCTTGTTAGCTACTGCTTTGGTTAGGTCTCCGCTTAACTGAGTTGAGATATGTGTGATGTCGTACTTACAGTATGGACATATATCTTTTCTAGTTGAGATGGACTTTCCGCAACAAAGGCATTGTATGATCATGTATCTTAGGTAATTGGCCCTCCTATTGGAAAACCCGGGTTGTTAATCTCTACTTTAATCGTCTCCTCCAAATGCTTGTTCGAATTCTTTTCTTTAGATTCTTTTTCTACTTGTGTACTGGAAGTGTCTTCCAGAAATTTATCGATATCGCTAGCTTTAACTCTATAGCCACGGCCAACTTTACTTCCTCTCAATTTACCCTCTCTAATGAATTTGAGTACGGTTTGAGGATGTACTTGAAGTATTTTTGCAACTTGTTCAGATGTATATATATCCTGCATTACTTGACTTAGGAAAAGCGTACTCATTGTAAACTATGGATATATTTTAACACACCTTGCACATTTTGCCAACACTTAAAGGTGTTTGCCTACGATTCGATTTATTAATGAACGGTTCAAAACTATTTATCGTTTAATACTTTTGTTTACTTTCTTAAACATTCTTTTTTACATTGCTGGCGCAGTCTAACATAAATAACACAACTTTACAATAGTTTTGGCAAGGAATATTACATTTTAATATCTTTCAACACTTTATAAACATGTTTTGAACATTTTTTACACTTTTAGACAGTTTTACCTATTAAAACCATAGATAAATAGCTCTTTAATTATTTTATACACATATAATTCTTTGCAATACTTTGCGTTGCTTTGTGATAGTTTGTATTTTCGGCGAAATAGGCGTTAAATAACGCCTATTTCGCCGCTTGAGAGCGTTTAAATGAGCTATTCGTTAAGATACTTCAAAATACATCCTATAAAGCTTGAAGAGGCTATAATGGCATATTATCTGTAGGTTGATGTAACTAATTGAATGTAAACATTAAGAGCGGCCGCTTTAATCTAAGTAAAAACAATATAAACTAATAAGAGCCCGCCTACGGCGGGCTCTTATTAAAAAAACGACCTCTAGCACTACTTCATCATTTTACGCAGCCATTTGGCTGTATATGAAGTTTTGTGTTTTGCTACTTCTTCTGGAGTACCGGTAACCATAATGGTTCCTCCATTTTCACCACCATCTAAGCCAACATCAATAATGTGATCTACACTTTTAATTACATCTAAGTTGTGTTCGATAGTTAAAACTGTGTTTCCTTTATCAACAAGCTTACACAAAACTGTAAGTAGCTTTCTTACATCATCAAAATGCAAACCGGTAGTAGGTTCATCTAAAATATATAAAGTTTGCCCTGTCGACCTCTTAGAAAGCTCTGTAGCTAACTTTATACGCTGTGCTTCACCACCCGATAAGGTAGTAGCAGATTGGCCTAAATGTATGTAGCCCAAACCAACTTCTGTTAATGTTTGTAACTTCTTTTTAATTGCAGGAATATTTTGGAAAAAGTCTAAAGCCTCATCCACAGTCATATCTAGTACATCGGCGATGTTTTTTCCACGATAAGTGATTTCTAATGCTTGGTGATTGTACCTTTTACCCTTACATTCCTCACAAGGCACATACACATCAGGCAAAAAGTGCATCTCTATGCGCTTAATCCCGTCTCCCGTGCAGGCCTCACATCGTCCACCTTTTACATTAAAACTAAATCTGCCAGCTTTATAACCTCGCATTTTAGATTCTGGCGAGTTGGCAAACATCTCTCTAATATCGGTAAATACACCTGTATAGGTAGCTGGATTTGATCTTGGAGTTCTACCAATTGGCGATTGATCGATATTAATAATTTTGTCTAAATGTTCAATACCTTTAACCTCTTTATGCGCCCCTGGCATAGCTTTAGAGCCATAAAGCGTTTGGCTTACCTTTCTAACCAAAATGTCATTAATAAGTGTTGATTTACCAGAGCCAGAAACGCCCGTTACACCAACGAAAACACCCAAAGGTATATCTATGTCGATATTCTTTAAATTATGCTCTGAAGCCCCAATTATTTGCAACATTTTACCATTACCTGTTCGTCTAGTTTTTGGCGTTGGAATCTCTTTTTTACCAGACAAATATTGTCCTGTAATTGAGTTGGGATCTTTCATGATTTCTTCGGGAGTACCGCAAGCTATTACCCTACCACCCAAATTACCAGCTCCAGGACCCACATCAAGTATGTAGTCGGCAATCATCATAGTATCAACATCATGTTCAACTACTATTACTGTATTACCTAAATCTCTTAGATGTAGAAGCGTTTTAATAAGCTTCTCGTTGTCGTTTTGGTGCAAACCAATAGAAGGTTCATCTAATACGTATAAAACGCCTGAAAGACGCGACCCTATTTGTGTTGCCAGCCTAATTCTTTGCGCTTCCCCACCCGAAAGTGTGTTAGCCGCACGATCTAAAGTTAAGTAAGAAAGCCCCACATCACCTAAAAAGCCTAATCTGCTCTTAATTTCCTTAAAAATAAGATTGGCAATATGTTCTTCGGTTTTAGTTAAAGTCAAGCTATCAAAGAAGTTTTGCGCCCTAAATACAGAGAGCTTTGTTAAATCTATAATTGATTTTTCACCGATAGTTACTGCTAACATTTCTGCTCGTAATCTTTGCCCATGACAATCAGGACACTCCAAAATGCGCATAAAATCCTCAATTTTCTTACGCACATAGTCGGAATCGGTTTCTAAATAACGACGCTCCAAGTTTGGGATAACACCTTCAAAAGTGGTGCTATATTCGCCTTTGTAATTACCGTCTTCTGAGCCTACATCAACAGTATATTGCCTGTCTCCCGTGCCGTATAAAACAATTTTCATTACTTCTTCGGAAAGCTTTTTTACAGGTGTATTCATAGAAAATTTGTACACTTTTGCCACATTTTCTAATAACCTATTATACCAACCAATATGCGATGTAGTTGTAGACCAAGGCATAATTGCACCTTCGGCTAAAGTTAGATTTTTATTTGGAACCACCAAAAGTGGATCCATTTCTAGCTTTGTACCAAGCCCATGACATGTAGGGCAAGCCCCATGTGGACTGTTAAATGAAAAACTTCGTGGTGAAATTTCTGGTATATTTACATTACAATCTGGACAAGCAAAATGTTCTGAAAATACATCTTCTTCATTAGTATCGTTATCTTGAATTATCATTAAGCCTTCGCCAAATTTTAAGGTTGTTTCAACAGAATCGGCCAAACGAGTTCTATCTGGATTTGGCATCTCAATTTCTTCGCCAGTAGAAAGCGTTTTCACTGTTCGGTGAAAGTTTTTCACCTGTAAACGATCTACTACTACCTCTATTGTATGTTTTTTATTCTCATCAAGCTCAGGGATATTTAACACATTGATTACTTCACCATCTACACGCACTCTCACAAAACCCTCTTTTTTAATTCTATCAAACACTTTTTGGTGCTGACCTTTGCGGTCTCTAACCATTGGCGCCAAAAGTAAAATTTTCTTACCTTCTGGCATATCGGCAATAATATCAACAATTTGACTGGCAGTTTGTCGCTTAATTTCCTTGCCACATTTTGGACAATGCGGATGGCCGATTTTAGCAAACAATAGCCGTAAATAATCGTAAATTTCTGTTACTGTACCTACTGTTGAACGCGGATTTCGACTAGCTGTTTTTTGATCGATTGAAATAGCTGGTGAAAGACCTTCAATTGAGTCTACATCTGGCTTTTCCATCAACTGCAAAAACTGTCTAGCATAGGTAGAAAGGCTTTCTACATATCGACGCTGACCTTCTGCATAAATAGTATCAAACGCTAAAGAAGACTTACCAGAACCAGATAAACCGGTAAATACCGTTAATGTATTTTTTGGTATTTCTACATCAACATTTTTCAAATTGTGGATGCGAGCTCCCTTTACAATAATTTTATCGTTTTTTCCTATAGCCATAGCTGTATTTTAGCTTAAAATTTAAGCGAGATAGAGCATAAAGGCTAGCACGGTATTTGCTATTTAGCAAGAGGCTTAAGGCTGGAATTTAAGAGTCCTTTATTTGAACGACGGGTTTGTGAATTTAACAGGTTACTTTGTTGTTGATTTTCTTTTTTATCAAACAAATATGAAATAATTATATAACCACCAACAAGATATGGAACTGTAAGGAAAGTGAAGTCTAGATGCAGTAAAACGTTGAATATTGCGTGCAAAACAGCAGCAATCATAAAGCCTTTAAGTAGGTTTTCTTCGTAAAAAATAGCGCGGGTTTTAAATTTAAACACCTTGGCTAAAAATTTACCAAACAGAGTTCTTTCGGCCAGCATTTTTGCCTTTAAATCGGTGTTGGCAAACAGACCTACGCCATAGTAGTAGCCAAAAATACCCGAAAACATAACATGGGCAAATGTAGAAAAAACTGATCTAAATAGAAAAGGCTGAACCAACTCTCCTATGCCTTTAGTACCCCAAATGTTGCTAAAATAAAGAATATTTTCGGTGAATGAAAAACCAAGGGCTGCAATAATACTAAATTCAATCACATCGTCAATTGAGCGGAAAAACCTAAAATTGATAGCCCTAACACAATAATGCTTCATCAATTCTTCAATAACTCCAACTATTAAAAAGGAAAAAAGTATTCCAATTGGCAAACTAAAAATTGAATTTACATTAACAATTGTGTCGTCAAATTTGGCAACATACTGAAATGCGTTTATCCAAGGCATATACTGCCATAAATATTTGTATATTAAGATTGGGAACACAGCCAAAGAACCCAAAGCAAACATATAAATGCTTAGGTTTTTTTCTTCTGGTTGCCGTTTTGAAAACACATAGAACCAAATTAGTGCAGGAATTGCAGCTAAAAGCATTGAAACAAACACCTGAATGACACTCATTAAACTCATTTGTGCAATAAAATTCTAATAACTTTGAATTATAACACAAATTTGCCATATTATCAAGGGTGGCGTGTAATTCTGAGGCCCCAAAAGAGCTCGAGTTGAAGTCTATAGCTTAATAATCTCCAAATCTTGCTTTAAAGTGCTTAAACAGTGCTCTTCGGCGGCAGTAATAAAAACCTGACATTCATTGAGCATTGTAATTAAACGAGTTTGACGACCTTGATCGAGCTCTGAAAACACATCGTCAAAAAGGAATATAGGTTTTACCGAAGTTTTGTGCTTTATATAACTGCCTTCTGCCATTTTAAGCGCCAAAGCAAAGGACCTTAATTCGCCCTGTGAGAGTGTATTTTTAACTGGTCTGTCGTTCATTAAAGCCATTAAATCGTCGCGGTGCGGGCCAATGCCAGTAACGCCTTCTTGCATATCCTGATATCGTCTTTTTTTAAGGTTAGTTTGAAATTCTTCGGCACTTAAGCCAGCTGTACTGTGATATTGAAAGTCGATTTTTGCTTTAGCACCGCTTATTTTTGAGTATTCCTCGGCAAGTGATTGGTTTAAAAAATCGGTAAGATTTTTGCGTCCATTAATTATAGGTAAGCCATATTTAATCAATTCTTGATCCCAAACATCTAGCTCTTCGTCTCTAACTTGCTTGCGATAAGCTTTAAGTAGGGCGTTTCTTTGCTTAAGAATGCGCATATACTTGCTAATTGTACCGGCAAAATCGTCTTCTACCTGCATTAAAACGCGATTTAAGTAGGTTCGGCGCAAAGTAGGCTGATCGGTAAATAAAAGTAAGTCCCGCGGGGTAAACAGTACGGTTTTTAGCTGCCCAACAAAATATTCCGCGGGACGCTCGATTTCGTTTACCTTCATAACTCGTTTTTTATGAGGTGGTTTGCCGTAAAAAACTTCTAATTTTTGCTGAGTAGAGGGGTTTTGCTCGCCACGGCCATTTGGCGCCTCGCTTTCCACCTCTAATTCGAGCCTAAAATACTCTTGATCCCAAAAAATTAAATCATCGCCTTGGCTAATGCGGAAAGATTTAAGCAAACTTAGATAATAAAGCGCTTCTAGTATACTGGTTTTGCCTGTTCCGTTAGAGCCTTGTATTACTACAATGTCTTTTTGAAGCGGAAATTGCACTTTAAAATCTTGGTGATTCCGAAAAAACTGTAAATTTAGCTTTGTGGCGCGCATGATGATTGCTATACTGGGCACATTCTCGGTTACTATAACAAAGTTTTTATGAATAAACAGCAGGTAGATTTAGATGCAATGCGTCATTCATGCGCGCATGTGCTAGCTCAAGCGGTTATGGATATGTTTCCAGAAGCCAAATTAGGCATTGGCCCAACGATTGAAGATGGTTTTTACTATGATTTTGAATTGCCCCGCACCTTGATTCCCGAAGATTTACCGATTTTAGAAAAGAAAATGAAAAAAATTGTGAAAGAGGACCAAAGATTTGTGAAAAAAGAGGAACCTATTGAGCAATCGCTTGAATTTTTGCGTCTAACTGAACAAAAGTACAAATTAGACCTAGCAGAGCAGTTTCAAAAAGAAGGTCGAGATATTACTTTTTATGAAAATGTGCGTCCTAGTGACCAAAAACCGATGTTTGTGGACCTTTGTAAGGGTAATCATGTAGACCGAACTGGCCAAATTGGTGCTTTTAAATTGGTAAAAGTTGCTGGTGCTTACTGGCGCGGAGATTCAAATAACCCAATGTTACAACGTATTTATGGTACTTGTTGGCAAAATCAGGACGACCTTAATGCTCACTTAAAACAGCTTGAAGAAGCCAAAAAACGAGATCATAAGCTTTTGGGTAAACAATTGGGTTTATTTGCTTTTAGCCCTTTGGTTGGAGCTGGTTTCCCTATGTTTTTGCCAAAAGGTAATAATTTAAAACGAAATTTGGAGAAATACATCACTGATGCCAAAGAAAGTCGCGGTTATAAGTTTGTTTGTATTCCACATGTGGCAAAAGACGAACTTTATGTAAAAAGCGGTCATTTGGGCAAATATGACGCTATGATGCCTGTTATGGAAACAGAGGAAGGTGACAAATTGGTGTTGAAAGCGATGAATTGTCCGCATCATTTTGAACTTTATAAAGCTGAACCACATAGTTACAAGGAATTACCGCTTAGATATGCCGAAAATACTGCTGTTTATCGTAATGAAAAAAGTGGTGAAGTTAATGGTTTATTTAGAGTTCGTTGTATTACACAAGACGATACTCACCATTTTGTGCGTCACGAACAAATTGAAGAGGAAATTGATATGATTTTGAGTTTAACTAAGGAGGTTTATGAGAAATTTGGCTTTAGTAACTTTAAAGCGCGTGTTTCGGTAAGAGATCCAAAACATCCTGAAAAGTACTTTGGTGACGATAAATTATGGAAAAAAGCGGAAGAAAAGTTAATTAGTAGCGTTTCTAAATGGACCGACGACCACTTTATTGGCGAGGGAGAAGCGGCTTTTTATGGCCCTAAAATCGATATTATGGTGGAGGATGCGATTAAACGAGAATGGCAACTGACAACTGTTCAATTAGATTTTACTCAACCTGAAAATTTTGAATTAACTTATACTGGAGAGGATGGAAAAGATCACCGACCTGCCGTATTACATGTAGCGATTTTTGGCTCTTTTGAAAGGTTTTTAGGTATTTTGATTGAACATTATGGTGGTGCATTTCCGTTCTGGCTGGCGCCTGTTCAAGTGAGAGTTGTGCCAGTTGTGGAAAAATTCAATGCTTATGGCCAAGAAGTTTTAAAAACACTGGAAAAAGCTGGTATTAAAGTTGAAATTGATGACTCTGGTGATAGTTTAGGCAAAAAAATCCGCAATGCAGAATTAATGAAAATACCTTTAGTATTAGTAGTTGGCGAAAAAGAGGCCGAATCTAAAGCTGTAACTGTGCGTGATTACGCCACTAAAGAGCAAAAAGAATATTCTTTGGATGACTTTTTAAAGATGATTGCCGAACTAGAATGATGCACCCAAGCTCTTATCTTCGTTCTGTGATGCCGCCTCTCTTAAGGCTGTCGCATTTTCATTTGGTGCAAGCCCATAAATTGACCCTTTATCTACGAAATTTTGTGTAACTTCGAGCATTTTTTTACCTCCGTCACCATCTGCCTGTACTAATTTTTGTAATGTAGCACCAAAATTTATAATTTGATCGTCAATTTCACGTTGTTCGTTTCTGTATTGATCACCTTGAGGTAAATCTTTAAACAGGTTACTTGCATCGTAGCCATAGGCCCCACAAATTGCAGTGATAAGTTCTTGCATCTGTTGCCTGTGCACACCAGTATTAACATTAGGAGAAACCACTGAGCCACGGGACCAATCACCAGTATCCATACGTGCATATCTACTTTTTTCATCCTTATGTAAACGATTACTTAAAATGGCATCGTAACGCACAAAACTTTTCACTAAATTGAACACTAAATTTGGTTGTGGTGGATGTAAGGTAGACCTCGCCTTAACGAGCTCGGCATAGCCTCCGTAGGCATTAGCATAACCTTCCATTGTAAAGTATTTTTTACCTCCAGTTGGCCCCTTAAGCACGGTATCAATCATCATTTCATTAGCCAAAGGGATAATAAAATGGGCATCGTCATGATCCATATTTTCGGCGTTCCTCAACCCCTTATTGTTACGAATAATAGTTCGTGAATTATTTAATACTTTTTTCCATAAGAAATCCCACAAGGCTTTATTTCCATCACCTTGATACTCTTTACCTGGAGCAGAATGCTTTTTCCAATCATTCATCCACAATCTAAGATCTTCTCTATTCCAGCCAGTAGTGGTACCGTCTGATCTCTTTATATCTTTGTTGGTGAAGAAATCTAACCATGGTAAACGGTTTAAATATTCACTATCTAAAGACCCTAATCTATCCCAAGTTAAAATAGTTTCACCTCGAGCGTTTTCTTCGGTTACACCTGCCACGATAAAGTAAAATTTATTTTCAAAAGTTGATTTACCTGCCTCAAAAGCGTAATGCAATAATCCTTCAAACTCTTGATTATCGACATAATTGCCTGCCTTATGTTCTTTTAAAATTTGGCTTAAACGACCACTAATAGACCCATTATTATATGGGTCATGTTCCAATTGTTTGCCTTCTTCGGCATATTCTTTAACTTTGGATTGATACTTAGAGGAACTTTGCGTAGACCAGTCATTATATTGACCTTGTCCCCATAATGAATCGATGGCTGCTGGCAAAAGCTCAATACCAGTTTTACCAGTGCGGGGATCCTTCATTTGGGCGTCCCCATTTTTTGGAACTGGCACAAAATATTGTGTTTCTGTGAATCTATTGATTACAGCCCATAATTTAGTATTCTCCCACCGGATTTTACCTTTTTCTGATAATACAATTAAACAAGCCTTAGCTTGATCGCGGTTATTAGTGGTGTAAAGTGCCTCTTCAACTTGCCAAACACCCCAGTTATCCATGGCACTCTTAAACTGTTCCATTTCTTCCGTTTCAGCATTTTGGTTAATACGATCCATTTCCGTCGTAAAAAACGGGATGTTTTTACCAACTTTGGAAAATCTATTTTTGGTATTCCTATCCCAACGACGCTTCATATATTCATACATGTGTTTACCCATTTCAAAAATGTCGGCATTATTGAGGAAAGTTGTATTCATCCACATTCTTTGCATAAAGCCTATTTGTGAATAAGACATTTGCTTTGGATCGGATAAATTAAGAGTTGCTACAGATAATTTTTCATCAGTTTTATCTGATTGTTCGTCGGCATTGCCTAAATTAGCTTCTTCCTCAGCCTTTTCGGTATGGGCTTGGGTGCCTCCTGGTAAATGCTCAGCTGGTAAATGCTCAGCGAGTGTACCTGCAGAAACTGTAGCATCAGAATCTTTTTGCATAGCAGCCATTGAGTGCTGTTGTTCGTTAACTTGATAGTCATTTAATGCACCTTCTATCGCTCTTTTCTGTTGATTAATTGCGTTTACTGTGGCTATTTCATTGTCATTTGCAGATTGCACATCAGTAGGGGCATTACCGAAATCAACTTGTCTTGCTCTAGCGACTTCAACACCTGCATCCACAGGCTCAATTTCTTTATCTCTAATCCAATGTAAGGCGCTGGTAACATGTAAATTTTTCGGTTTACCAGTTACTCGCCAAGGAGTGTTGTTTAAATGTTGAGCTTCAGGCCCACTATTGCCTAAACTTGCCTTTGTAGGCTTACTTTTTTCGACTTCCGCAATATCAATTCCGCTAATGTTTTTAGGGTTTCGACGCACAACATATACTTGACCTGTATTGTTCGAGCTCACTACTTGCCAATCTTTACCAATTTGCAAAGCCTTAGAAACTGGCATAGTGCTTTCTGTGCTTTCTGCCTCTGTAGCAAGCCTTGAAGCATGATCTTCACGCAATCTTCTATTAAGTATGCTATCTGATTCGTCTCCACTGTCGGCGTCTGTTTCTTCAATATATTCAGCGACATTTTCTCGCACTAACCAGCCTAAAAACTCACCAAGCTCAACTTTTGTGCCTGCCCTTCTTACTTGTGGGTCTTTATTTTGTTGGCGAGTAGTGCGCTTAAATGAACTTTTGGCAAAAAGGCTGATACCATGATCTAGCGTAATTGTGCCGTCAGCTTCATCAACCGATTTAATAGTAATTTTATTGGTAACTTGCGTTGGTTTGTTGTTTTCGACTGCTTGGTTAAAAGTGTGCACAAATGTGAAGCCTTTTTCTAATTTTAAATTAGCTAAATTGGCTATCTGTTGCTTTAAAATGTTTTGAGCTTCAACAAATTTTGCTTTGCCTTGTAATTCGCTAAAATCACGACGCACATTATTCACCTTCACGTATTCCAAAAACTCTTGCTCTCCCATTCTTCGTTTGTATGGCTGCCCTTCGGCGTCAACACCATTAACTTCATAAAAGGTTTCGCCTTTTACACGTCTGTCTTTTTCACTAAAACCAGCTTCCAATCTCTCTTTTTGCCCTTCCTCTGTTTGTCCTTCATTAATAAGCCTGCTAAGTTGAACCTTAAAAGTTTTTCCGTCTTCAGTGATTATTAAAGGAATATTGGCTTCTACTTCTGCCTTATAGTTCCCCTCCCTGTCCATCAAATTTGGTAGCTCACCCAAGCCGGTATCAGTTCGTCGAGTATAGAGTTGCCTAGCCTCAGCTTCTTGCCTTGAGTAAACCTCGTTTTGTTCAGTTTTCATCTTCCTTAAAACTGCCAAATGAGGTTCACATTCATGTTTCACCTTATTAATTTCACCTAATGCATGCAATTCTTTTAGAATTTTTTCTTTTTGTGGCGAGCTCATTTTCACTTTTACACCGTAAGCTTGCCCTAAATCGTGTAGGTGCTTCCACTTTTGTAAGAAAATTTTGTCGGTATCGCCTTGATCGTAAAAAGCACCATCTAAAACATAATTTTTAATGATTATCTGCAATTTTTGCTCATTGCTAGCGCCATTGGCGCCTTCTAAATAAACTTTTTGTGACTCAAAAAATCTTGCTAAATCTTGATCGGATTTGGCTTCTAACCCTACTTCCAATTCATTTTCTACAAAACCACGCAGGCCATCTTGCAGTGGAGTATACTTTTTATTTGCTGCCTGTAATTTTTTATTGGCATCTCTCAGCTGATTTGTGCGAAAAAGCCCATATTCACTTAAAGGCTCCTCTTTTTTCACAGCAGTCCTTTTTTCTGTGTTAATAATCTGGCTCACACCTTTAATTTTCACTTCCGAAGCTGCGGATTCATCATTTTTTACGCTTAACAAATTCAATTCTATCTTAAGTCTAAAGTCTAAATTTTGGTCAGATTTAGCTAACTGTTCTCTAATAATTATTTTTTGTTCTGGCGTGCCCTTTAACAATAAATCGGCATAGTTAACAAAACTTGCCGGAAGCAATTTATCGTCTGTATTTAAAGCTTTAACTAAATCTTTGCCGTCTTTGCCAGCACTTTTTTTAAGCTCTAATGCCTTCTTTCGGGCTTCGTCGTACTTTGGATGTTTAGCGTGTTTACTAATTAATTCCTTCCACGGTGCTACCGATTCGTTATTGGTTTGTAAAATTTGTACTTCCTCTAAAGCTTGTTCTTGTAGCTCGCAAATTTCTTCTGCGTCATCGGCTGTACGCGTAGCCATTACAAAACGGCGCACAAAGTCTTTGTCGCTATTTCTTGCTCTCAATAAACGGTTTTTGAGATCTTTATGTTGAAGGTCGTTCAGCTTGCTGTTTCCTTGTTTTTTGCAAGCATTATCAATAGACTTGTCACTTAAAGGATATTCGCCTTTGTTATTTAATTCTTTTGTTGAAGTTGTTGGCTCAACAGGCTTATTGGCGTACACAAAGCGAGTTGCCACTAAATTCAAATTAATTTTACATTGCAGGTGCTTCATATTTGATTAGTTTTATCCTTCATCTTCGTCCTTTGTACTGGCATCAGACTTTGTTTTTCCCTCAGCATAGGCTTTTACCTCACCCATTATAGCATCTTTGTTTGGCGCGTTGCCTAACTGAGCTTCTACCTTTTTAAGCAGAGTTTCTTTAGCTACCGCTGCTCCAACTGTATTTGATGCCAAACTTGCCTCGGCTGTTCTTATTTTAGCACCAACTTCGTATTGAGTGTCAGGATTGGCAAGGTCGCCACTTTGTAGGCTACCAGCGTAGTTGTACGCTTGTGAGTAAGCGTCTAGTGCGCCAACACTTTTGTCTCTCGATAATTGCGTTAATTTGGCATCATTGCCTTCGCTAGCGGCTATCTCTTTTCCAAGTGTCTTAAGCTCCCCAAGTGAATCTGGCATTTCTTGTACTGCTGCTACTAAAGCTGCTCTACCACCAGCCGCGACTATAATGCCTTTAGCGGGCGCAGCAGGATCTGCAGCTGTTGCTGCAGGTGTAGCCGCTGCAGAGGCTGCTGCGGCTTGACTAGGCGCTTTAATACCTAGTGCTTCAGCCAACTTATAACCAGCCTTTGCAACCTGTTCAGGCGTTGATTTTGGATCTCTCATTATATCTACTTGTTCCCTAGCCACTATGCCGCCCCTTCTAACTGCCTCGTTCAAAACATCCCGTTGGTCGGTCATTGTGCTTGTAGCAAGTTTTTGTAGCGCCAATCCTGTGCTTCTATCACCACTAGCCAAGTTGTTGTAATTTTGGCTTAAAGCATTTTTAAAACCACTTTCATCCCTTACATCATCGAATAACTTGGGATTTCCAGCTCCACTACCATCACCTATGCCAAATTGTTCCCACAAAACCTTTGACGCTCTATCCTTTTGCTTTCTTTCCATTATTCCTGGTATATCACTTAAAGTACTCATAATAGAAGAAGGTGTTAATCTTGGCGTGTCACTATTTACCGCGCTACCAGTTGTAACTGGCACCCAAGGGATATATTTAAATGGCACAGAGCCAATAAATCCACCCAGAGATTCTCCAGCACCTTTAATGGTTTGTACAATTCCTTCGGCCAAAGTGCCTTCGGCGGCGTCAAACACACCTTTCCAAACAACACCTATAGTGGCTATGGCAATCATTAAATCTTGCAAAGTTGAAAGACCAGAAGTTGCCACACCAATGTTTAAAGTGCCAGTTGTTAGCACCGAAAGCGAGAAATCTTGCGATCCTGCAAATGAAATTCCCTGAAATGCTTGCAACATCATATAACCGATAGTCATAGGAATGGCTA
>JBGAUX010000060.1:0-4110 GCA_044228405.1 Candidatus Altimarinota bacterium
AAACCACCTTTCATTTTCACTCAAAACCACCTCGGGATCATGCTGACTATTTGAAGGATCATTAACATACGTCTCCTCTACGCCTAGATCAAAACCATCCTCCAAAGTTCCTTTTACATAATGAATCTCCCCATCGAAAGGGGTATAAAAATTTGAATCCCAAACTGCCACAAAATTATTTGAACTATCTGTTGAAATTGAAGGATTTGCTCGAGTTGAAGAACCAATATCCAAAAGCGGATACTCGTCTGTACCGGCAACGCCGAGGCCTTCACGAGAAATAAAAACATCCTCCGCTGTTTCATTTTCGGCAATAACTACAAACGCACCACCAGTTCCGGCGGAAACATCACAATCTCCATAAACATTGGTGGTTTCATCGTTTACTAAAACCTCGTAAGTATCCAAATAATTTCCTATTGAATCATATCTTCTATAAAAAACGCCTTCGTTATCATCTGCAATACTATCGCCGTTTACATCTCCTTGGCCGTCATAACAAATAACAAAAGACCCGTCATCTTTAAAAAAGCTCACTTTTGGCCTATTTTGAAGCCCAGCCGACATAGTGTTAACTTTAACGTTTTGCTTCGAATTAATCACTTCTCCCTCTTTGTTAACAAGTGAAAACCAAATACCGGAATCGTCTACGCCTCCATTTTCATCGTCACCATCGCCACTCCAAACAACCACATAAGAACCATTATTAGGATTAACAGCAGTGTCAATATCCTCAACTCCTCCCAACAAGGTGGTAGCGGAATTAGAAGAAACTAAATCAAATTCTGTTTTATACATAAATGAAGCATATTCTTGAGCCGCCCATTTCAAGGTTGCTGTATCTGGAGATGCGCAACCACTAGTACAAAAATCACTCATCACCACAGCATAACCATCTCTAGAAAGACCTATAGAAGGCGCTCCCAAGCCCTCTGCACTCAAACCTGTAAAGCCGTTATCAAAGATTTCTTCTTCACCCCCTACCAACACGCCGGCGGCTGTAAAAAATTGAGCCTTAATATTTTCGCCGTTATCACCATCACGCCAAGCAACACCAAAGTCGCCAATAAAACTAGTGTCAACTTCGGCATCCACTTGCGCCCCTTCTGTAATGGTATTCACACTTAATTCTGTATTTGCAAACGGACATTCTATTTCGGAACAAGCTGTTCCCCTGCGAGCATAAATACCATAAGTATCAACTCCTCCCTGCCCCTCCCAAACAACAACATGCCTAAGCGTCTCTTCTCCCTTACTAACAGCAACAGATGGATTAATTTGAGATCCTGTAGTTGTTATGTTTACCAATTGATTTCCGCCGGAGACGGGAGTTCCATAATTTAAATAACCTTGCAAATAAACACCTTCATCATCGTCGTCGCCTTCACCACTCCACACAACAACAAAGTCTCCTGAAGCAGATAAGTCCATTGCAATATCAGGGTTAGTTTGATCGCCAATCGTATAAGTATTAATCAAATATTCGTGAACATCAAGCGCAACCCCTTCACTGTTAAAACCTCTTGCGCAAATACCCAAGCTGTCATCAGCCACATCATCATTATCATTATCACAAGGCCCTTCCCAAACGACCACAAAATTTCCCGCATTATCTAAGGCAACAGAAGGGTTTAATTGATCACCTGTTGTATAAGTGTTAACTCTAACCTCAGACGCCTGAACCTCACAATCGGAATTAAAAATACTAAAAACTATATCAAAACCATCCTCAGCAACAGTGGTAGAACTATCAGCCCAAACTACCACAAAGTTACTCCTGTCGTTAAGCGCAACTTTAGGAGTTTTTCTGTCTCCATTAACCGAACTACTTATGATTCCATCACCTAAAGCCAAGTTACAAGTGGTTCCCGTTGTAAAACCCCCACCAAGTCTACCAATCATAATATCGGTTTCACCGGACTCTTCTCTCTCCCACGCAAAATAAGACTGCCTTTGCCTATCTACAGCCAAATCAACATTTTCTAAAGAATATGCCTCATTGGAAGGCGTATAAACATCGTTGATTTTATCCGGCAAAGCAGATGTTTTTTGGATATTTGAATTAAATACGCCCGTAAATAAAAACACATGATAAGAAGCAATAATAAAAACTATTGCTATAATTGTTGGTCTCCAGCGTCTAAGCTTTTTTAATTTCATATTAATATTAATTTTTATTTTTTGGGATCATAATAGTTTCTCCTTTTTCTAAAACATAAGGTGGTTGCAATCCATTTAACTTAGCTAGTAACTTCCACGAAATACCAGCTTCTGCAGCTAAATCTTGTATATTGTCGCCATCTTTTACCATGTGCTTATCAGCATTTCTAAGCAACAAAGAGAATCGTCGAGATCTATATTTAAAGTATGCAACTACTACTACAATGAGTGTTAACAAAATAATTAACTCCCTCCACGGCACAACCCAAATCACAACCTGTTTATTCAAAATTTTGTCTCTTACTCCTAAATTGTTTTTTTCCGACGACCTTTTATATAGCAATTCGGCCTTTACCGTATATCTACCAAAAAAAGGCCTGTCTTGCCAAATCACCAAAGGCTCAATAATGCTTCCCGGCAAACTTACGCCCAAATCATGAGTAGTGCTATGAATTTCTCTCCCAAACCAATTATAAAATTTCAAATTAACCGACGGCGAAAAAGAAACATTACCATCATTTCCAATTGCAAACTTAAAATATTGCTTATCTCCAAATTCATCAGTTGTATGTTCAAATGATTTCCATTGAAAATCCTCTCTAACATCACCAGGCACAGTTAAATAAACTCTACTTCCAACTCTCGTATTTACAGATGCCCCAATAGTATTGGTTAAACCCGTGTCACTAATTTTATTGTCATTAGATTCCTGCACAACCACGCCGCCAAAATATTCACCGGGCTCTACTCCAGCTGGTAGTTCCAGTGTAAAAGGTATCTCTTTCGATTCGCCCGGCCCCAACTTAACAGTATTAGTTTTAATTTTTAACCATTCGCCTAAACCTTTTTGTACTTCGTTTTGAAAACGCAAAACAAAACTTCCCGCTTCATTAACAGTGGCATCAACAGGATAAACATTTACAATTGTTGGAGACTTACCAAAATTTTTAACCATAACACTACTAGTTAAAACTTTCCCCTCATCGTATGTAAAATAAAACCAACTCTTATTTGTTGAATATGGATCAGGGTCTGCAACTGTGATACCAATGTTACCTGCTGCCAAAAGTAGGCTTGGACACAACAAAGAAAAAACCACTATTAGAGACGCCAACGAAACAAGTCGTTTTTTAAAATTCATAATTAAATTTCGTAAATTCAAAGGTATTATATAATAAACTAGATTTACTTAAAGTTTACTCGCTTTACCTTTTGTCGTATAGTATTTTAAACTAAAACAAAACAAATTAATACCTCACACTACATGGTAAAAAAACTCGCTTCCACATTGCTAATTTTAATCCTGGCTATTGGAAACTTTTTTTCGCCTGTATTTGAAGTTTCTGCAGAAACCTTTGAAAATTCTTCATCGCCAGTGAGTTTAACTGTTATGCAGGCCCCTGTTAGTTTAACAATTTCGCCAGACACATTAACTTTGGCCGAAGGTGAAACTCAAGCAGTAACTGTAAATGCTGTTTACGCAGACGATTCCAGTGAAGATATCAGTGAGAGTCCTTATTTGAATTTAGAAATTACCAATGAAGCAATAGCCACTATTGCCGATCGCACATTAAGCGCAGTGTCTATTGGGTCCACAACATTAACAGCAACATATGGTGGTGCAGAGCAAACGGCTCCTATAACTGTTTCACAAGCTTTTGACGCCACAAACTTTCAAATTAATTATACCAATCCACAAAATAATGGTGATACTATTTATTATGAAGATGACAGTAGCGATGATTCTTTTGGCGTGCACTACACCTTGCCAATTTTTAATGGTAGCTCTTCGGTAGATATACATTTTCAAATTTGTAGTGATGCTGAATTTACAGACTGCACAATTAGCGACGAAGATGACACAGTTGAAGATGTTTACGCAACCCACAATGGTGGTGATGCTCTAATTCAGTATTTTTCAAAAGATGATGTTGCTAGTGGAATGGTGAG
>JBGAUX010000061.1:0-3883 GCA_044228405.1 Candidatus Altimarinota bacterium
TTTTTGAACCTTTAGCCATCACTTTCTCCTTTATAATAGACGATTTGTATACTTCAGGTCTATATGGTTTTAGTCGTACAATTTCTGTATTGAGTTTGTTGTCGATAATATTTTTTTGCAAAGTGTAGGTAAAGGCATATTGGTCGTAGCCTAAACAAATTACATCCGGCTTATATTTAAGGATAATTTTGTGCTTATCTTTTAAATTTCCCAAGAACACTTTGTCGGCTAAGCCGCTTTCTTTAAGAGTGTTGAGGCGCTCGCGTTCATCGTGGTCGGGTTTTCGGCTTTTAACCTTGGCAACAGTACTGTCTCGGCCAACAATAGCTATTACAATATCTCCATGCTCGCGCGCTTGTTTAATATAATCTTCATGGCCGGCATGCAGATAGTCGAAGGTGCCAAATACCATTACTACTTTGGGGTTTGTGGTTGTCATTTAGCTGCTCAAATCTTTAAAAAATATGTTTATTACAACTGCTAGGATAAAAATCAATCCGCCAAGGCTTAATAGAGTTGTGTCCAGTATTGTATGTTTTTTGTCGTCATTGGCAAGAGCAAGTCTTAAACTGGTTAATCCGTATAAAAGTGCACACACAATAAAAGGTATATTGAGAATATTGCTAATGAGTGTGGCAATTTCAATATAGAGCTTATCAGCAATCATTAAATTGCTAATAATGTGCCCAAAGCCAATTACTATAAAGAAAATTAAGGATATCTTTTGAATGTTTCTAAGGGTGTGTTGCATAACGCATTTAAAGCAGGCTTATACTAGAGTATATTGGTTTTAGTTTCAATAATATGTAGTGTATTGCTTTTTTTGGCTGTTTCGCTAGACTGGGCTAGTATTAATTTGAATTATGGCAATTTCGCGCGAGGATGTTAAAAAAATAGCAAATTTGGCTAAATTGGGGCTAAAGGAAGATGATATTGATAAGTTTCAAAAACAACTAACTTCAATATTGGGTTATTTGGATAAAATGGCGCAAATTGATGTGGAGGGTGTGGAAGAAACCTCTCAAGTGACAGGATTAACCAATGTGAGCGTGCCCGATGTGGTGGACAGTGATTTTGCTAAGCCAGAAGAAATGTTGGACTGCTCGCCTTTGCCGGTGGTGGCGCGTCAAATTAAAGTAAAAAAAGTAATTTAATTTTTGAAAAGAAAATGGATATTAATAATCTAACAATTAAATCGATTCACGAGGGGCTTAAGAGTAAGACTTTTTCTTGTGTAGAAATGGTAAATGGTTATTTAAAACGAATTGAAGACTTAAATCCAAATTTAAATGTGTGTATTACCGTAACAAATGAGCGGGCTTTGGCTCAGGCGGCTAAAGTCGACGACAAAATTGCTAAAGGTGAGGAGCTTGGTTTATTAGAAGGTGTGCCTTTGGGAGTTAAGGATATTTATTCAACTAAAGGTATAAAAACTACAGCTTGTTCGCGCATTACTGGTGATTTTGAGCCACCTTACGAGTCTACAGTTACCGATAAATTGAATAAAGAGGGGATGATTATGTTGGCTAAAACCAATACTGATGAATTTGCCTGTGGAAGTTCAACCGAAAATTCGGCTTTTGGTGCAACTAAGAATCCTTGGAACCCTGAGTATGTGCCAGGAGGATCTTCAGGCGGGTCTGCCGCTGGCGTAGGTGCAAGAATGTTTCCAGTTTCCTTAGGGTCCGACACGGGAGGCTCAATTCGCCAACCTGCATCGTTTTGTAATGTGGTTGGTTTAAAAGTAACTTATGGTCGTGTTTCTCGTTCTGGAGTGATTCCAATGGCTTCATCTTGGGACACAATGGGGCCTTTTACCACAAATATACAGGATTCTGCGTTTATGCTTAAGGCAATGGCTGGGCACGATGACAGAGATGCAACTACACCAAAAATTGAGGTTCCCGACTATTCAACTAATTTAGGCAAAGATGTTAAAGGTATGAAAATTGGTATTCCAAAAGAATATTTTGGCGAAGGTGTTGATGCCGAAGTTAAAGAAACAGTGATGACGGCAATTAAAGAATACGAAAAAATGGGTGCGGAGTTAGTGGATATTTCGCTTCCTTATACTGATTACGGAGTTTCAACCTACTATATTATTATGCCTGCCGAGCTTTCTACAAATTTGGCTCGCTTTGATGGTATTCGGTTTGGGGCTAAGGCAAGCGGAGAGGTGGATAATTACTTAGACTACTATTTAAAAACGCGTGAAGAAGGCTTTGGCGACGAAATTAAGCGTAGAATTATGATTGGGACTTATGTGCTGTCGGCCGGTTATTTTGATGCATACTATAAAAAGGCACAAAAAGTGCGAACTTTAATTAGAAAAGATTTTGATGAAGCCTTTGCTAAGGTGGATGCTTTAATGGCGCCGGTGAGCCCTTTTCCTCCATTTAAAATCGGTTCTAAAACGGACGACCCTTTATCTATGTATTTGGCTGATGCTTTGGTAATTCCGGCTTCCAGCGCGGGTGTGCCTGCTATTTCGGTGCCATGTGGGTTTAGCAAAGACAATTTGCCAATTGGTTTGCAAATTATTACGCCTCAGTTTGAAGAAGGGAAGCTGTTTCAGTTGGGTTCTGCTTACGAGCAGGCTACAGAATGGCACAAAGCTTTACCGACAATGATTAAGTAAGGTGCTTTTGTAAAAAAATTCTTTCCAGGCTTAGGCAGAAGTCGATTTTGTAGTCGACGCTCATTTTAATTTCTCCGGTTTTAATGCCAACATCAATTTGCAAGAGCGCTTTGTAAATGCGTTTCAGCTCTTCCATTTCAAAGTTGCGTGATTGTTTGATGGTTGTAGAAGCCACATAAGGGTGTAATTTGAGAGTTTTGATGATGTGAGTCATGTCGTATTTTTGCTGCAGCAGGTCTTTTACCTGTAAAATAATGCGAAATTGACGCACGATCATAAACAGAATGCGATATGGGTCTTCGCCAGATTCTATGAGAATATTAAGTGTTTTCATTGCACCTTTGCTGTTTTTTTCGGCAATTTGATCTGTAAGTTTAAAAATTGTAGAGCTTAAAGTTGGCATTACCATTTCATCAATCATTTCGTCGGTGATTTTTTGATCGTCGGCGTAAACCAATAACTTTTCGAGCTCTTTTTCGCTACGCCATAGTTCCGCCCCTGTTTGATTTATTAAATATTTTGCTGAATTGAGCGATAGTGCGCCTTTTGATGTTTCATGTAAAAAGCGAGCCATTTCGTCGGGTTTCATAAATGAAAAGTTGTGCAATTTGCCCAATTTTTGCAGTTTTTTGTAAAAACTGCGGCGTTTGTCGGGCGAGGCTTCTTCAAAAAACAACAAAATTGCATGATCCGGAAGTGGATTTGCTAGATATTCTAAGATTTTTTCCTGATCATGCTCTTTGCCTTTTGCCAAAAAGTTGTTGATTATCACAAGTTTTTTTTCTGCCAAAAAGGGGACTGTTTCCAAGGCCTCAATAATGCCATTTGCAGTTGTTTCTTTGGCTTCTAGTTCAATTAAATTTAAATCTCCGTCATACTTTTTTTTAAACTCGCTCTTCCAAAGTTGAAGCTTTTTGCGAAGCTGAAACTGATCTTCTCCAAAAAATAAATGAATGTTTTGCGCGTCCGCCATATTTGTTGTGTGAGGCCAACAATTTAGCCTAAATGCGCTTGGGTGGCAAGCAAAGGCTTGGCAAAACGAGGGAGCTTGTGTGGGGTCGGGAATCAGGAGTACTTTGATGATTCCCTCTCCCACACAAAGCTCCCTTAAATTTGAAATAACTTTTGTGCATGCTAAGTACATGGCTATTGACAAAACTGTGACGTAGTTTATTATTTCAGTGTTGTAATACAAATTATATGAATACTGTAGATGGTTTGGATGGTGATAGTGATGTCCACCCG
>JBGAUX010000062.1:0-3650 GCA_044228405.1 Candidatus Altimarinota bacterium
AATTTTTCATATGCACCTTCAACCTTTTTTTTGCGCAATACAGTTTGAATTGGCTCAGCCAAAACTTCCCAGTTTTTGTCTAAATCGTCCTACAAAGCTTCTTCACTAATTTCTAGCTTGTTGAGCCCATTTAAAAGGCTTTGATAAGCCAACAAACAATAACCCAAGCCAACACCAATATTGCGTTGTACGGTAGAATCCGACAAATCTCTTTGCAGGCGTGAAACAGGCAACTTTTCCGCAAAATGACCTATCAAAGCATTTGCTAAACCCAAGTTACCTTCAGCATTTTCAAAATCAATTGGATTCACCTTATGCGGCATGGTAGAAGACCCAATTTCGCCTTCTTTTAGCCTTTGCTTAAAATAACCAAAGCTAATATATAGCCAAATATCACGAGAAAAATCCAACAAAATAGTGTTTAAACGGCTTAAGCCATGAAAAATTTCCGCCATATAATCGTGCGGCTCAATTTGTGTAGTATAAGCATTGTACTCAAGGCCTAGCACCTCTTTCACAAATTTTTCAGCTTGTTTAGGCCAATCAATTTTTGCATAAGCCGAAGTATGAGCATTAAAATTACCAACTGCCCCATTAATTTTCCCCAAATACGAAGCCTTTTTTAATTGATCACTTTGCCTTTTTGCCCGCACCAACACATTTAGCATCTCTTTGCCCATAGTGGTTGGCGAAGCAGGCTGACCATGTGTATGCGCCAGCATCGGCAAAGCCTTATACTGCTGAGCCATCTCCCATAATTTGTCGTTTATAGCTTGTATAGCCGGCAAAACAACCGCACTTTGGGCATCTTTTATCATCAAAGCATAAGACAAATTGTTGATGTCCTCCGAAGTACAGGCAAAATGCACAAATTCCTGCAAATTCCTCAATTCAAAAGCTTCAAAATGGTCTTTAATAAAGTATTCAACAGCTTTCACATCATGATTTGTGGTCTTTTCATAATCCTTAATTTTTTGAGCAGAAACCTTATCAAAATTCTCATACAAAGCTACCAAACTCTTTTTTTGTGCCGAACTCAGCTTTACATCTCCCGCCAAGCCCAACTCATCAATAATAAAAATAAACCACTCAATTTCTACCGTTACTCTATATTTCATTAAGCCAGCCTCCGAAAAATATTCGCATAAGTCCTCAACTTTTGTGCCATAGCGTCCATCGAGCGGTGAAAGTGCAAAAAGATTCATTATAAATATGTTAGTTAGGTACTCAATATATTTAAATTAGCCGATATTAGCAACTAGTTGACAAAAACAATGAAAATGATACAATACTATATAGATAACTTTAAAAATGCCCAAAAACGACCAAAATTTGTTTTTAGAAAGCGGATCAGAGCAAAATCCTCAACCAATACCAGCCCACAAAAAAGGCTGGGAAGAAAGGGATGGGAGGTATTTTGTGAATAGCTCGAATATGACTGCCCGAGAAAGAGAATTAATGGGCAGATCTGCCGGAAGAATGAATCGTGCAACAAAGACTACCCAAGACACAGAAGCAATATCAGTAATTACTCGGGATGCCGTAGAATCGGCAGTTGAAACCCTAGATACAGAGCGCGAACGAGCAATTGCAGTTAAAGAGGCCTCAGAACTTCGTGTAAAAGCCAATATTGATGGCTTAACAAAACTCTATAATAGAGGGAAAATTTTGGAACTTTTAAACATCGAAATTTTAAAAAGTGTAGAAGCAGATACAGAAACATCAATACTGATGTTTGACATAGACTACTTCAAACAAAAAAATGACAAACTAGGGCACGCAATTGGTGATGATGTACTAAAAGCTGTTGCCGATGTCATTATTAAAAATGCCAGACCAAATGATAATGTAGCTCATGCCCGACATCTAACAAATGAGGCAAACCCTACACTGGAGGCGGAAGAAAGAAGAGCCGCAAAAACCAACACTCAGGCGCAAACAAGTGATACACACGAGGAACCAGGTCGGTTTGGTGGAGAAGAGCTTTTAGTAATTACCAAAGGAGCAAATGCAAAAAAAGCGTATATTGCTGCTGAAAGAATAAGAAGGAAAATTGAGGAACTAGATCCATTTACAGATGGTAAAACATCTTTATGCACTACAACATCCGTTGGTGTGGGCACACTAACTAATGAACAAAAAGAAGCAATTAAAGCATTTAAAGCAGAAATTCAAGCGAATGACACAATTCCCGACAAACAAAAGGCCATAAAAGACTTCATTTCAGACAAAATTATTCCTCAAATGCTAAAGCAAGCTGACTTAGGCCTGTATGCAGCCAAAGAAGGTGGCAGAAATAAAACTGTTTATATTAAAAACCCGCCTTTACAGTCTTAATTCTTTCCTCAATCTTAATTTTTAGGGCAGCATCTTTTAATGCAAATATCCGCGCAACGGCCAAAGCACAGTTTTGAGGATCCAAAACTGTTAAAACTGGCGTGTCGGACGGCATTTGCAAAGTAGAATTGATGTTCACCATAAAATCCATTTTGTCTGAATGTGGTGGACAAGCTATAACGGGATGAAAACTCGACCCAGCAGTAACACCAGAAAGTCCATTAGAACGCCCCGCCAATGTTACATACACAATGTCTTCTTGCTTATTGTATTCCTGAATCAAAGCAAACAATTTTTCCGGCACCTTGTGCGCAGAGCAAACAATCACCTTATAATCAATTCCAAACTCATCAAAATGCTTCGTAATCTTTGCTGCAAAATCTTTGTCACTTTCTGATCCTAATAAAACTGGTACAAACATAGTATAAAATTAAAATTAAATCTAAACCGCCAAATACGGATGCAAATTGCGTTCAACTCGCGGTAACACCTCGCCAACTTCGGCCACAAACTTTTGACCAGTAATTAGCTCAAAAGCCTCCATGTAGCGTCTTCCTGTTTCTGCCCGAATCTCATCTGGCACTGCAGGCACTTCACCATCACCAGTAAATCCTCTGTCTGCTAGCCACTCTCTCAAATATTCCTTATCAATCTTTTTTTGCGAATCTCCACTTTCAAACCTTTGTTGATACTCATCTGCAAACCAAAAGCGCGAAGAATCTGGCGTGTGAATTTCATCAATCAAAACAACTTTACCTTCTGGATTCAGACCAAATTCATATTTAGTATCAACCAAAATAATGCCTTGTTTTGCACAAATTTCAACTCCCCTATTATAAAGTCTCATCGCATAATCAGCCATTTCATTAAATTGATCTTCTGTAATTACACCTCTACTTAAAATTTCTTCCTTAGAAACAGATTCATCGTGCTCACCTTTTTCGGCTTTTGTAGAAGGAGTTAAAATAGGTTGATCAAACTTTTGATCACGCTTCATACCATCTGGCAATTGATTTCCACAAAAGTTACGCTCGCCCTTTTCGTAATGAGTCCAAACCGAAGTAGAAGTAACGCCTGTTAAATAACCTCGCACCACAAGCTCAACTGGCAAAGAAGTACATTGATTTGCCACAACCACATTAGGATCCGGAAATTCAATCACATGGTTTTCACAAATATCTTTAGTTTTTTCAAACCAAAATTGTGCCATTTGATTTAAAATTTGCCCCTTAAAAGGAATCATCGTAATAATACGATCAAAGGCAGAAAGCCTATCGGTAGCAATTAAAATACGACGACCACCACTTGTGTAG
>JBGAUX010000063.1:0-3261 GCA_044228405.1 Candidatus Altimarinota bacterium
AACTGGAGCAGCTCAACGCGGAGATCGCCCAACGCGAGGCGCGGCTCGAAGAACTGGACCGACGCGGCGGGAAGATCGAATTGACGGATTGCGGTGGGCGGCTGTGCGCCTACGCTTCGACCAATCAGGGAAAAGGCTACAAGGATTGGCAAGCACCGTGGACGGGGAAAGACGGGTTGCCGCTGGTGATTCTCAGAGGTTATTGATTGCGGAGGACTATCGTTTAAATTCGAGCTTCAATAATATCTAATTTTTACAAGCATTAATAGCCTAACTCCAAATATGGTCTATTTATCTCATCACGACTTTTCTAGTATCTCAGTTTCAATATGCACCTGCTATCGTTCCTATGTTTACTTGAGCTAGGTTTTATGTGCTCTTAAGACTCTTTCTTTCCATCATTAGATACCATTTTCTTTATCATCTACTAGCGTTTGATATTGGTCTAATATCAATCCTTGATTAAGAACCAACCGAGGAGAATTTTCTATTTCATTAGGTGCATCTAACTCATTATTGTCAACTTGCAATACCTCAAGTCGTCTAGCTATCGGCAATAATCGACTTTGGAAAGAACCAACAGTCTTGTTATAATCTATAACTGCTTTATTCAGACTGCTACCGATACCCCCTAGATTGTTAGTAAAATTTTCTAAACGTTTATAAAATTCCTTAGCTTCATTAGCAATTTTTCGGGCATTTTCTGATAAATGGTATTGTTGCCAACCATAAGCTACTACTTTAAGCAAAGCTAATAGGGTGACTGGAGTAGTAATCATAACATTTTGATCAAAGGCATGATCTAGTAAAGCTGGTTCTAATTCAAACGCTGCTCCAACACAAGCCTCACTAGGAACAAACATAACTACAAAATCAGGTGATTTTTCAAATTGAGACCAATATTTTTTCTGGCTCAATGAATTAACCCGACTTCTAATTGCTTTAACGTGATCGTTCATTTTGCGCCGACGTAGTTCTTCATCTTTAGCAGTGAAAGAATCAATATAAGCTTCCATTGGAGCTTTAGAGTCTATTGGGATGATCCCACCATTAGGTAGATAAATTATCATGTCAGGGCGTCCATCATCAGTCGTTACTTGCTCTTGAAAAGCGATGCGATCAGCCATGCCAGCCAGCTCAACTACACGCCGTAATTGGACTTCACCCCAACGTCCGCGTACTGATGATGATTTTAACGCCTGAGTTAACGTAAGGGTGGTATTTCTAAGTTCAGATTCTGCTTGGGCCATTTGGTTTAATTGTGTTTGTAGTCCTTGATAAGCACCTTCACGCTTCTGTTCCAACTCACGAATATAATTATCAACTGTAGTTAAGTTTTGACGTAGTGGTTCTACTAGACCTTGTAACTCTGATTTTTGTGTTTGCCAATCACTTTTGGTTTTACCAAGTAAACTACCAAATTGCTCATGAGCATACTTAATAAATTCGCTAGAATTAACCTGCAAAGATTGACTAGCTAAAGCTTGGAATGCTTCCCTCATTTCTTGTTGAGCATTATGAATCCATTGCAAACGCTCAGTATCAAGTTGATGTTCTTTTTTTAGTTGTGCAACTTCACACTGCAAAAAATCATTGATTTCAGATATTTTAATTATCTCTTTTTCCATTTTGTCAATTATTTCATTTTTTATTTTTAATTCAGTCTGGCTTTGTGTAAATTCTAAGTTTAACTGCTCTGTAATTTTACGAGTACGGCTAGAAATAGCTAAATAATTTATTAGTAATCCTAATATAAAGCTAATACAACCAATAATTAGCAATAAATTAATTTCAAAATTGCCAATTGTATTGAATTTTTCCCAAGGAATCATTTTATGATCTCCTTAATAATTATTACATTAGTTTTAATCATCTTAGTAAGGAAAAATGTCTTGGGCGAAATCATCGAGTGGCTGGCCGCGCCCGCCAACGCCCACAGCACTTGGTTTCACCCCCCTACTGAGACCGCAATCTGCAATCATCCCTTTAGGACTAAAATCATTGCTGTTAGGACCACATTATTTGCAACTCACCGGTAGGGTGTTTTTTGGTCTTATTAACCTTTGGTGCTAGTTTGTTTATGGCAAGCAAATTCAAGTTCTTGCGGGACTCACGTTTTTGATGCCAGGAGATTGGACTTCATGAAAATCAACGGCTTACTGAATAAAACTAGCACCATTTGTTATTAGGTTCTAAACTACCCTATGGCATTTAGCTCTTTTTTATAAATGCTCGTTTACCCGACAAGCGGACATCATGCTGCATAGCCTCGAATGAAGAAGAATTTGCAGTTTTCTTGATGTCCTTCATCATTGCCTCTTCAATCAATGCGTTTTGCCTATCAGAAATTTCCGATAGCGCTCCGCTCATTTTCTCGGCCTGCTCCTTCATGTAATTGTATACACCATGAGGGATAACTATGTCCTGCTGTCCGAACTTTCCATGTTTTACATGCAACTTAGTACCTTCCCATTCTCTTGGCCTTTCCATATGAATGAAGCCGAAAAATGCCATTTTCGGTAACTTGCAGTATACAAAGGCCTGTTTTCTGCTGGTGACTGCATCGATATCAGTTGCCCGCAAAAGGTACCGATTCATCGTTGCAGGCAGGTCTGGCGTTGTATGCGACTCAATGGCATCGAGTAGAACGAGGTGCTGCTCGAACTTCCCAGGGTGGGGAACCTCGCCTAACATGAATGCCCGCCAAGTTTGATCAGCACTATCCGCGTGCGCCCTCAAATCTTCGGAAAAATACTCGATACCCTGTGTTTCACGAATGTAGGAAAGCGCTCGCCAAGTAATAGATACGGAAAACTTAATTAGCCAATCTCTATAACTACCGTGAAACCCAGAATCTTGGAGATATGGATAAAAAACTGACTTGCTAAACTGGGTTTCCCATTTTTCTAAACGATCTTCACATTCAGAACAAAGCCAATAATACTTGGTTCCATCTTGTACTCGTTTGTTAGGGTTTGCAGTAAACCTCAGGTACCCAGAGGCCGAGCTTTTTCTTAGCCAACGGTACACAAACTTTGGAACAATATGGCTTTCCTCAAGCCGACCTTCATTTCCACAAAGCCTACAGATTCCATCCATTTCTAAAGCTAACCAGTAATTATATGGTTTCCGCATAGCTCCACGGCGGTGGAGATATGCGGCAAAACGCGACCCGCCGAGCGGTCGCAACGGGCCGCTTTCGCGGGGGGA
Source organism: Candidatus Altimarinota bacterium (assembly GCA_044228405.1). Lineage (GTDB taxonomy): Bacteria > Patescibacteriota > Gracilibacteria > UBA1369 > JBGAUX01 > JBGAUX01. Next base: position 3,211 of record JBGAUX010000063.1, read on the forward strand.
TCGACGCCGGTCTGCCCGCTGGACTCTCTGAAGCCTTGTGTCCCGTGTATC
>JBGAUX010000063.1:3271-3582 GCA_044228405.1 Candidatus Altimarinota bacterium
CCGACCTAAATTACCAAAAACCCAACAGTTTCCATCCTTTTCAAACGCTAACCATTAATTATTTGGTTTCCGCATAGCTCCCGGGGGGGGGTGATTTGCGGCGAAAGCGACCCGCCGAGCGATTGCGACGGGCCGCTTTCGCGGGGGATCGGCGCTGGTCCGCCCGCTGGACCTTCTGCGCCCTACGGTCCCACGTTGCCCCGACCGCCCCGCGCAAGCCCTTGAATTGCCGGCCTCCCATCATCGTCTGCACGAGACAAAACGACGCATGACCGCCGATGTATGGGGTGGCGAGACGCCGACCGACCACC
>JBGAUX010000064.1:0-3567 GCA_044228405.1 Candidatus Altimarinota bacterium
CTGCGAATTGTAGAAACTATTAAAGTGCTGGCCACTAAAGAGCCTATCGCAAGCACTCCCATAGCAACTATTACTTCAATTAAAGTTTCCCCTCGTTGTTTTAACTTAAAAAAATTCATCGCTGATTACAATTAATGCTAAACCCCGCTTTTTGGTCTGTAGACAAGCTAGTTGCCGGTAAAACTTCTGGTATTCCAGCAACTTTATTTATAGAAATCACCTTTCCTTGAGCCTCACCATTCACTTCACAACCCACATTTTTATCATACAACCAAATTAATAAATCTTTATCAGTGATTTTTTGAAAAGTAGCGTCACCATATGGCGTTGTGTAAATTAAACCCGATGTTCTATGGGGGCTGTTAATCATCATGCCGTAATCCTTAAAACTAGTATCTTCATTTAAACTAACCTTCTTGATTGTGTTGATTTTGTCTTTGGTGCTGCCATAATCGCCAGTTTCGCTAAAATAACCTTCCGACTGATTGTGCAAATCGGTAAAAGGCGTAATTGTATCGCTACCAAATGAAACTCCGTATCCAGCAGCCAAAATTTTCTCGTCTTCACTACAAAAACAATCTGTTTTGCCATCATTTGCGCCAGGACAAGCCGTTGGAATAGTATCAGCTACTGGGCAAGTTCCAGACTCAGGATAAAAAACTTTGTCTTCATCGTAATCGGTATAGTCACCAATTGCTTCACCTGTCAGTGCTAAACTACGCGCTTCCCGAAAAAGCGATGTGATTTGATTGGTAAAATTATTGAACTTTACAACCTCACTACTATTGGAAAAAGAGCTTATACCCATCGTTGCCAGAATGGTAATAATGGAAATCACTATTAAAATTTCTATGAGGGTAAAGCCTTTTTGTTTTTTTGTTGTAGTGCTCATTTTGCCTTAACTAAAGGCTATCTTGGTCATTATAGTCAGTGTCCGCCGAGATAACCAGCGTAAATTCGCCTTTGGGTGCTGTTTTTTTAAAATGTTCCAACGCCTGTTGTACATCGGTATGCAAAAATTGCTCATGAAGCTTGGTAAGTTCGCGACCAATCGCAATTTTGCGATTTCCCATATAAGTTTTTATATCGGTTAGTGTTTTAAGAATTCGATGTGGCGATTCGTAAACCACCATTGTGTATTCACTGGTTGCAAGTTTTTTAAACAGTGTTTGGCGCCCTTTTTTTAAAGGCAAAAACCCTAAATATAAAAAGTGATGCATGTGCAAACCAGACGCTACCAAAGCCGTTAAAACCGCCGAAGCCCCTGGAATTGGAATCACTTTTATACCTCTATCAATCGCCTCTTTTACCAGTTTGTAAGCAGGATCCGAAATGCCTGGCGTGCCCGCATCAGAAATTAAAGCTACAGTTTTTCCCGCTTCTAAATAATCTAAAATTTGATCTTGTTTGTGCGTGCCGCTATGTGAATGATAGCTAACCAATGGTTTTTTAATCTCGTATCTTTGTAGCAACTTAAGTGAATGTCGGGTATCTTCGCAAGCAATATAATCCACTTCTTGCAGCGTTTTAATGGCTCTCAAAGTGATATCTTCCAAGTTTCCAATTGGTGTTGCAACTATGTAGAGCATGGCATGGTTATGTTAGCTTGCTGAATATAATGTGGTTCGATTTGGTTGGTGTAATTCAAGTTTTTTATGTCTGTAGTTAAAATTGAATCGGCAAAAGAACTAAGTTCCTCTTCCTTAATAATGTTTAATTTTTCACAGTTTTGGGTGAGAAAATCCGCTTGATGCTCACTTATGTCGCCGTAAATTGTGCTAATACTATTTTCACTTATAATCTTTGCAATTTCGCTTAACGGAAAAATCTCTCCTTCTTTTTTTGTGTCTTCAAGGGCGCTTAAAAAATAAGCCTTATCTTTTCCTGCAGACAAAAACAGCCAACAAGCGCTTGTACAAGCCTCTTTTTTGGTCTTAAGTCTTTCTTTAAAAATGTCAAAAGTGCTTATTCCTGCAATCGGTTTTTTTAAACTAAAGGCAATTGTATTTGCAGAAACAACCCCAACTCGCAAGCTAGTAAATGCTCCTGGGCCTTTTACCACAATCACTTGAGTAATGTCAGTCCACTGAAATTTATTTTTTTCCAATAGTGCTTTTATTTTTGGTTGTAAAACTTCTGCCTGATTTCTGTGCGAAACCCAACTTTCTTCTGCCAAAACCTCTAAATCGCTCAATAAAGCGATATTATTGATGGTTGTGGCTGTATTAATTGCTAATTTGAGCATTATTTTTGATAAGTACAGGGCTCTATCATAGCTAATTTTGGGTAAAAAAAAACCCCCTATAAATAGGAGGAAGAAAAACTGGTAATTTTGATGTTTTCTTTTTTGTTTTTGTGTACATTTCTGCCATAGACTTAGGAGTGTATTTTGAGTCCTTCCCATAGACCTCCTGTTTGATGCTCTATCTACCCACCAATAAAGGTAGGGATAAAACCAGGACCTCCGACAAGCGGAGTTCGTAATCGGCCAAAAATATAAGAATTGACCACCATCTAAGCAAAAACAAGAAAAAGGTAAAAGTATTGTGCCCTACCGTTCGTCGGAATTTTGGGGTTACCCTTAGGTAACTATGTTGACCTCCCGGAACAAATTAGGAAAATATCTATTTACTAAACCAATTTACCTTCTCTATTGGTTTTGTTTAGATCAGAAATTGAATTGTGAATGAACTATCTCTTTGCGTGCGAACTTTTTGTTTTTGTTTCTGTCTTTCTGAAAATCATATCATTGTACCGCGTATAAAAAATAAGTCAAAAAACTATACTTGCGCCAACCTATAAAATGTTGTGTAGCTGAGAATGTGCAGGTTTCGCCAAAAGAGGGTGTATGGCTGAGGAATCAGAGTTTTTGATGATTCCCACCCATACACCCTCTTTTGGCTCTAAATAACTTTTAACAATTCCTCAAACTTTTTATAGCCTGCTGCAGAGTTAAAATGACCAGCATTGGGAATGAATGATAAATTTACGCCTAAGTGCGAGGCTAACTGTTGGCCATTTTCCAGGCATACAAAAGGATCATTATCAGAATGAAATACAAAAAACTTATTTGCATTCTTCTTTATCTTCAACCAATCAAAATCTTTATCTAAAAATGACTGATCAGTTTGAATGTTTTTAATTGGCAAAATTCCTATTGGAGTTGCTATAAAAATAGCTTTTTCTATCTGAATACCCAGTTTTTCGAGTACTCTTAACAAAAAAGTTCCTCCTAGGCTGTGTCCAAATATTATAGTTGCAGGCGTTATTAGCTCTTTATACTCTTCTAAGACTTCAAACCACTTTTCAGGATTTTGGTCTTCTGGCGTAGGAAATTGAGGGACTACTACATTAAAGCCCTTGTTTTCAAGCTTGTCCTTAAGCCAAGGAAACCAATTTTCCTCCGGATAGCCACCTGTACCGTGAAAAATAAATACATTAGTCATAAATTCGTTGCAGTTTTACCTACTTCTACTTGCCCACTTCTACGCCTGTGTAAAAGTATTTTAGTATTTCGATGTATGATTTGCCGGCGTCGGCCATTCCGCGTGCGCCACAGCCGCTTAA
>JBGAUX010000065.1:0-3190 GCA_044228405.1 Candidatus Altimarinota bacterium
AAGGCTTTTTCTATTCATTTATTTCTCTTGTTAAAAACTACTGTTTCTGGTTCGGTCTTATTATGCCACACAACGGTCTCGGCTATGCGTAGTGCGGGATTTCAAGGCACTTCACTTTCCGCCTACCGAAAAGTTTGTTTAATGTAATTACTTTCATATCAGCACTTTCCCCCGCATTACGTATAGCCAATGTTAGGCAATCGTGCTTCTTTTTCCAAGTGTTGTGTAGTTGTTCTCATTTAATTAATTTAATCAACAATATCCACGAATCGTATAATTTTATTTTCTCTCCAGTCCATAGTCTTTACATAAGTCCCATTATGATTTTTAGCTGTCTTGTTCTCACAGCCAGTACATGGCTTTTCTACTATACGGTCATCTTCTTTGCCAAATAAAGTTTCTGCTCCTTTTATGGTGATTTGCTCGGTTTTACAACTCATTGGAATCACATATTTCAAACCGTCCATTTGAAATATGTTCCAAGCTATAATTTCAGCTATCTCTTTTTGAAGCTCTATGCTTGGCATTTCTTTAAATTTATCTTGATAGTAATCTATAAATGTATAAAGCAAATTCTCTCTAGCTATGAGCAAACTATCGCCTTGCCATTCGTAGCCGTAAGAACTCTGAAAAGCGATTTTTGCCCATTTTATCCATTCATCTTGAGTATTGCAGTATTTTGAAACATAACTCAACTTTTTATCTAAAAAACCCACTCGCTTTTTTAGTGGCAGTAATTCCTGTTTATCAGAAACTGGGTCATAACGAGAAACAATAAAAGGAGCTTCGCCACAAGTGATTTCTAGTTTTAGCAACGAAACATATTCTTGCCACGTGTTTTTTGTTATACGCTTGGTATCACAAGCTTCATTCATTTGTTTAACAATGCTTAGCGGCGTGAAAACCTCTGCTTTTTCTCGTGTTCTGTAAAGTTGCTCTGTTTTACTCTTTAATGCCCTTGGTTGTATTAAACTACCTAACGAGCCTGTTATCAAATCAGTGGTAATATTTGCAGTCGGAGCAAACAAATGCCCATTAGAATCATACGAATCTGTTGCCCACAAAATATTTTTACCTGTCGTTTTATCTTGCAACAAGATTTCTAAAAGATTGTCTTTTTTTAGGAGATAATCTTCTCGGATGTCAATTGAAATGGAACTAATCTCTTTAGCCATTATTGAAATTAATAATGTTTACTTCTGATTTTTGCTGAATATTTTCTAAAACAAATTGTCTTATATCTCTAGGAATATTATATTTATCAAAAAGCCTATTTTCAATTTGTTGAATAGATTCATCCCACCATGTCTCAGAATAATCTTGAGCAGGAACTGCACCCCAAGCAGTTGTAGAGTGATGAGAATGCTTATTTAAATAAAGCAGAGCTCTTACAAACCTTGTCATCAAATATTTTGCATGTTTTTGTGCAAGCTCAAAAGTTTCAAACTGACCACTCTCTTGCCAAGTTTCTGTTGTTGCAACATTTGGAAATGCAATAATGATATCTGAATAAGCACCACCAAGCCCTGAACTTTCTGACATATTACCCCAGGCATAGGGAACAAACACTTTGTATTTATCGAAAGCATTTGTTTTTTTAGGTAAGGGATAATCTATCGGAATCCACTTTATTAACCTTCCACTTCGCCCACCAGTCCATAATTCAATGTCAGATTCAGATAGACGTGAATTTTGTACAGGAGGTAAATTATATTTACTAGGGTCTTTTAAAAAATCTGTTCTTAGACCATATGGTTTTGCAGCTGATGTATAATCTTGAAGTGACCTAAATCCTTTGAAATTAATAACTTTATCAGCTAATGCTTTTATTGGTTCTGGTTTATTTATATCATTTTTATCCCAAATAAGTTTATTTATTTCAGGTTCAGCACCATTATGAAAAATTTTTTGCATGCCCTCTAAACCATTATTAAACCCATTTGTCCAAAGAATTATATTTGTCCATTCTGCACCCGCTACATTTGGAAAAGCATTTTGAATATTATCAATATAAACAATCTGTTGGTCTGTTTTTATCTCCTCTTTGTTTAGAACACTCAAATTATTAGCAGTTTTTGGCTCCTGCCAGCCAACTGGAAAAATCATACATAAGTTCATTCCAATTTCTTTTCCTTGAACATAAAAATTTGGATAAATCTGTTGACCATTTTCTCCATTATAAGGCGGATTGCCCACTACTGCATCAAATTTCATATTTTCGTTAATATTTAAAAGTTCTTGTAATGTTTGTTTGGCATTGCCTTCTTTGGCATCGGGTGTAATGTCGTGTTGTACAAAGTTATTGCGAGAAATCATATTTTCGATATCAAAACCAAAAATGTAAGATTGCGTAATGCCTTGTAAAATTGGTGTTGGAGCCAGTCCATAGACTTGGTTTTCCAGAATATGTTTCAAACAATCTTCATCACTTTGGTAGTGTTTTCGAGTGTTGTGAAAGAGTTTTTTCACAATCTCTGTGATGTACATACCCGATTTCATATACAAGTCGATAAAGGTGCTATCCGTTCTCGTAAACAAAGTAGGGTCATGCTCCTCTAATTGGTTAATCATCATTTGCACCACCTTTTTGGGGGTGAAAATTTGGTTGGTTTTTTGGTTGGGTATTAGCTCAAAAATATCTTCTTCTGCGGTAAAATAGTTGGCTAGTTGGTCTTTTTTAAGCCTAAATTCTGCAATAGAAGCATTGAACCTGTATTTATTAAATACCCCTTGAAAAGTTTTCCGTTCGCCATCTTCCTCATAAACAAAACCATCACGCAGTTTATGGAATTCTTCTTTGGTGATACTTGTAAGCTCGAGGAAATCATTTTCATCAATTTCTAAATCAAAATTGTCAATGGTAATTTCATCCTTCGAATCATTTGCCATTATGAACATAGGAATGGTGCGTGTAAAAGAACGCAGCCTGTCTCTTATTTCGTCTTCTTTGGATTTCTGAACTTTTTCTACAATTTCGTCTTCCTTTTGCGTGACTTTATTGGTAACAAAATCAAATTCAATGGTATCAATTATTTTTTGTTTAAGTGCCCCAGCGTCTTTAACTTCAGCATTATTAAATTCTTCGGCAAGCACTTTTACTTTTTCCTTTATTTGATTGGTTACCTCGTTGGTTTCTGCAACGGTTGCTTTATATACTTCTTTATACTTAGCTATGAGTGGCTCGGCAACC
>JBGAUX010000066.1:0-3129 GCA_044228405.1 Candidatus Altimarinota bacterium
AGTTGCCAGAAGAAACAACACAAGAATCATTATGTTTGGCCAAACTGTCGGGCCAATTTCTAGTAACTATTTACGCAATTTAACCGCCGAAACTTTTAACTGGGCAGATGAAATTTATGTGCGTGATGCTGAGTCACAAAATTTTTTAAATGAAATTGGCATTAAAAAAACATCAATTAAAACAGGGGACTGCGCGCTATTATTAAACAAACACATGGCGAACAGTGATACCAAAACACCACACAATATTGACGGCGATGTTTTGTTTATCCCACGCGATTGGCCAAATGGCCCCAATGTTAGTGAGATTGCCAAAATGTTAAATCAAATTACCCACAAGCCGGTGAAAACTATTTCACTATATAAAGATTTGGAAAAATTTGAGCAAGATGGGGGAACGGAGCCAAGCCCTCAACGTAGCGAATGTATTGGCCCGCTGAAACTGATTGAAGAAATGCAAAACTCAAGTTTGGTAGTAAGCATGCGCCTGCACGGGAATATTTTGGCTGCGATTGCCGGAACACCATTTATTCCTTTGTCATACAGTAAAAAGGTGAATGGTTTTATGAAAGAGGTTGAATATCCGGTGATTTTTGATTGGGAAAACTTTTCACAACAAGAATTGGAAAAAGCTATTACCAAAATTACCGACCCAAATTCAGCCACTCAAAACTCTGAGGCACTACAAAAAAAGATAGATACTATAGCCACCCAAACTGCCAACTACTTGAACAGCTTGTTGTAGTAGTTTTCTATGTATTCTAAAGTGAAATTATGCTTTTGCGTGCCCTTTTCTTGTGATGCCAAAGAGCCCATTAAATTGCCAAATTGTAGGCATTCAACAAATGGTTTTCCACCCAAAATAGCTTTTATATATCCTGCCCTAAAGGCATCTCCACAACCAGTGGCATCTACAAAGTTTTCTGGTTTAACAGCTTTTACAACTATTTTTTCGCCTTTTAAATAAGCAACACAGCCGTTTTCGCCCATGGTACAAATGATGGTTTCAATTTTCTCGGCAAGTTGTTGCAAAGAAAGATTAGTTTTTTCCTGAATAATTTGAAATTCAAACTCGTTTGCTATTAAAGTATGAGCTTGCGTGGCCACCCTTAGCAATGTTTCGGCATCAAAAACATGAGTTAATTGGCCTGGATCAAACAAAAACGGAATATTGTATTTTACCGCTTCGTCCACCATTTTCAACATTCTTTGTGGATTTTCCGGCCCGATAATCATCAATTCAACCTCTTCATTTTCAATAATCGAATCCAAACTCATTGCCAAGTTTGTGTTTGCAGATGCCCCAGGATTAAACATAGCAATTTGTCTCGCACCCAAGTCACTTAAAATATAAGCTGACGAAGTTTCGTTGGCAGTGTCTTTTTGCAAGTACTTTGTTTCTACGGCAAGCTCGTTTAATCTGGTTTCATAGTCGGTAAAATCACTTTCACCAACAGCACCCACCAAAACGCTTGGTACATGAAGTAAGCTCAGATTATAGGCAATATTGGCTCCACATCCCCCAAAGAACCTTTCCTTTTGATTCACCAAAAACGAAACACTTAAAGCACTCAAATCTTGTTCCCCAAGCACACTATTAAAATCCCCATCAAAACTCATTAGATAGTCGTAGGCAATTGAACCGGAAACTAAAATCTTAGTCATTATCCTCTAATATTAGCGATTCTCCCTTTAGGTTTGCTTCTTGGATTTGCAAATTTCGTGCAATTCTATTGGCTCTATATAAACTTTCAAAAGTCCCTGCGTCCGTCCATTCACCCTGTACAACAGAAAATTTCATTTCACCTCTTTGTATAAAATAGTTATTTACATCAGTAATTTCCAACTCACCTCTAGCAGATGGCTTGATTGTTTGAATCGCTTTAAACACAGTGTTGTCGTACAAATATAACCCGGTAACAGCCAAATTAGTTTTTGGATTAGCAGGTTTTTCTTCAATGTTGATAATCTTATCACCAGCAATTTCGGCTACACCAAAGCGTTGCGCATCAGTTGCTTCCTTTAAAAAAATATGAGCACCACCTTTAAAGTTTTTAATCTCTTCTGAAAAATTGTCTTCAAAAATATTATCTCCCAAAATAACTGCCACACTATCATCATCGGCAATGTGTTCGGCTAAAGAAAGGGCTTGGGCAATACCACCAGCCTCCTCTTGAATTTCAAAACTAAAACGCGCACCAAAGCTTCGGCCGGATCCTAAAAGCCTTAAAAACCCACCAGCGTATTCTTGCCCCGTAACAATAACAATGTCTTTAATGCCAGCATTAAGCAAAGTTTCCAACGGATAAAATATCATTGGCTTGTTATAAATAGGCAATAAATGCTTATTTGTAACATCTGTAATGGGGTTTAATCGGCGACCATTTCCGCCAGCTAAGATGACACCTTTCATATATATGCTGTTAACAGTGGCTAGATTAGCAAGTTTTATTTAACTATTCCAGTACAAATCACACTTTTAGGTAATCTTTAAGCGCGTCCTCCAATGGCCTTAATTGAGGTAATTTCGTGTTTAGAAGTGTTGAATATTGAGGCCGAGCTGCTTTGCGACCAAAATCTTTTGCTAAAATTGGCTTAAGGTTAATTTGTATATTCGAAAGTTTAAATATCAATTTCGCAAAATCAAACCAACTTAAAGCTGTGCTATTCACAATATGAAACACCCCAGTTTGCGGCTTTTTTACAAGCTCTGCAACTGCATTTGCTAAATCGACAGTGTAAGTAGGGCAACCAATTTGGTCACTCACAATCGAAAGTTCATCTTTGTCTTTTGCCAAATTAAGCATGGTATCCACAAAGTTTTTGCCATTTGGCCCAAACAACCACGAAGTGCGAATAATGGCGTAGTCACTGCAATGATCCATAATTAAATCCTCGCCAATAGACTTACTTTTCCCATAAACACTCAAAGGATTCTTGGCATCATTTTCCTTGTATCCATTTGAATTCTGCCCATCAAACACATAATCGGTAGAAAAATGAATCAAATAAACATCATTAGTAGAGCAGGCCTCAGCCAAATACTGCGGCCCAATGGCATTAATTTTAAATGCCAAATCTTCATCGTCTTCGGCATCATCAACAGCCGTGTAAGCGGCACCATTAATA
>JBGAUX010000067.1:0-2924 GCA_044228405.1 Candidatus Altimarinota bacterium
ATAAGATTATCAAAAAGCGACCAGCATAAATTATGCAGAACAAAAAAACACGCTCAATTACGAGCGTGTTTTTTTGTTCTTCCTGTTCTTTAATGTTTTTGCCACCAAAAAGTCTATAATCTCGCCAGCAACATCAAGTCCAGAAACTTGAGTAATACCAGCAAGACCTGGATTTGAATTAACTTCCATAACCACCGGTCCATTTTTAGAACGCAAAAGATCTACGCCAGCAACATCCAGTCCCAAAAGCTTAGCAGATTTAATGGCTACTTCTTTCTCCTTTTTACTCAAAATAACAAGATTACCTTGGCCTCCCTGGAAAATATTTGATCTAAAATCGCCCTCTGCCGCTGTCCGTTCCATAGCCGCCACTACCTTTCCATTCACTACAAAAACTCGCAAATCTTTACCATTGGCCTCTTCTACATATTCCTGCAAAATAATGCTAGAAACCCCCTGACTCATCATCATACCAACCGACGAAAGCAAAGACCGCCTTGTTTCAACAATGGCAACACCTTTTCCTTGTGAACCCACAGGTAATTTAACAATAGTTGGAAAACCTCCCACCAGCTGAACAGCATGATCAAGATTTTCCAAATTTTTAATAACAATCGTTTTAGGCATAGGCATTTTTGCCTCACTCAAAATCTGCAAAGTACGAATCTTGTTTTTGGCTCTAGCAAAAGGCAGATAATCATTTAATACAGTATAACCCATTAGTAAAAGTTGCTTGTTTAATAGCAATTCCAGTTCAAGTTTTTTACTAATACCAACTCTGGGAATAATACAATCCACCTTAGGAAACGGCTTCCCTTCATAGTAAAGATTCAATCCTTCTGAAGAAATAACAAATTCACAACCATCGGCAACCAAAACTTTAATTTGGTGGCCTCTTTCACGCGCGGCCTTTTTAAATAAAGCAACCGCTCCCTTATAGGTTAATTGTCGGTCAGAAAGCGAATAAAGGATAAGTCCAATTTTCATACGGTGTTTGTTTAAGTGCCCGCATTGTACAAAGAATAGTTTAAAACACAACTAAATTGTTTATAAAACAAAGTATATGTTAAACTGATCTCGTTTTTTACAAAAATATACTATGAAAAAATTCCTACAAATTGCGTTAATTAGCGTGTTTACCCTTACTCTTAGTGGCTGTTTTGGTTCAAGTGACGAAGTTACACCCGACACAAGTACAGAAACCACAACTTATCAAAATTCAATTTTAAGCATTGTTATACCTAAAAATTGGGAAATAATTGAAGAAAAGGATTTTAGTAGTCGAGTACAAGGCAACACAATTATCGCTTTTCGCAATAATATAAAAAATGATGTTTTTACAGCAAATATTAATGTGGTAACAAATGAAAGTCTTAGCAATAAAAGCTCTGCAGAACATGCAAAAGAAATTATTAATAGTGAAAAAACAACTCTCTTTGACTATAAAGAACTAATTAGAGAAACAATTTCGCCAAATAATGCTGGCAATATAGATAAAACCGAATTTATAGTGTTTGAAGCGCGAAACACAGCCGATCAAGATCTTTTGCGCTATGTGCAAACTTTTTTAGTTAAAGATGAAAAAGTGTATATAGTAACAGGTAGTTATCGAGCTACAGAAGACGAAAAAACAGTACAACTAGTACAACAGGCAGTGAAAAATTTTGAACTTAAATAACAAATAATATGGCAACAGCACCAAAAACATTTAAAGGACAACTAAAATCAAAAATACTTTTAGCAGAAGACACCTACGACTTTGTTTTTACAGTAAACGAAAAAATAGACTTTGAAGCAGGGCAATTTTTGTATGTAACCGTTGAAGATGGCCAATTACCACCTTTAAAAAGGGCCTATTCCATTTGTTCGGCCCCTTATGAAGATGATGTGAAATTATGCATAAAAATTGTGCCAGGAGGCCGTGCTACTACTTGGTTTCACAGTTTAAAAGAAGGCATTGATATTGATTTTTTAGCTCCGCTTGGACATTTTGTGTTTAAAAAAGATTCTCCTCGAGATGCGTTATTTGTGGCTACAGGAACAGGCTTAGCACCGTTAAATTCAATGATTACTGAGCAGTTAAAAAATGGTGATCAAAGAAAAATGACATTATTATTTGGTGTCCGACATGAAAGCCATTTGTTTTATCAGGATGAAATTGCAGATTTAGTGAAAAATCACTCAAATTTTGAAGCAATCACCACTTTAACTAAGCCAGAAAGCGCTTGGCAAGGCACAAAAGGCAGAGTTACCGATTGGTTGAACCAAAACTTTGAAAGCCAATTTAAAGCTGACAACACGGATATTTATATATGTGGACTCGGCGAAATGGTACAAGATGTTCAAAAATCCCTCATGGAAAAAGGTGTGCCCAAAGAGCATATTCATTTTGAAAGATACAGCTAAAATGAAGCCAGCTAAACAAAAAGCTGGTGCCCGGGGCGGGAATCGAACCCACACTTCCTTGCGGAAACAGGATTTTAAGTCCTGCGCGTCTACCAATTCCGCCACCCGGGCAACATTGAGCTCACAAATTTGACCACAAAACCACGAAATTTAAAAGTATTTTTAGAGATGGGGCTTTTCTAAAAGCCCAAAAAATGGTACAATAATAGGATAATAATATGTTTATGGGTAATTTAGAATTAAGTAATGCTGCTCAAAATGATGCAGAAGGGACAAAAGTAGGTAAAGTACCAAAAGAAGTTGCCAAAAAAGCAGCTGCAGAGCTACAAACCCAAGTTGAGGACACATTAAACCAACCAGTTGCCACAACCGAAGAAACTGAACAAACGACTGAAAATACTGAAGAAGAAATCACCTTAGACACCGTAAAACCACTAATGGCAAAGGGAAACTCGGCATTAAACGACGAAGAAGCCTCCCTTTTAAGTAAATATTACGCTCAAGAAGCGGAAAAAGCA
>JBGAUX010000068.1:0-2777 GCA_044228405.1 Candidatus Altimarinota bacterium
GTTATAAAGCGAAGGTGATTCAGGTTGATTCATCCACGAAAGAAGATGAAGTTGTGGAACGGCTCCTGGCAGTGGAAGATCCAAATGAACCTACCGAGATCGTTATCCATGTAAACATGCTCAAAGAAGGTTGGGATGTAACCAACCTTTACACAATCGTTCCATTAAGGGCTGCAAATGCTTCCATATTGGTAGAACAAACCATTGGTAGAGGTTTGCGTTTGCCTTTCAGCGGAGAAAGAACAGGCAATGAAAAGGTAGATAAATTAACGGTAGTAGCACATGATAATTTCGATACAGTAATTGCAGCAGCCCAAGACCCTAATTCTATTCTAAACAAACTCAAATTCATTGAAATAGATGAAGAACAACTAAAGCAAAGGGTAGAAGTTGTTACAGTTCAAAACACCATTCAGCAGAACATTCAGAAAGAACAAGAAGAAGTAAATAAAATAGTTGAACCGGCACAAAAGCAAAAACAGCAAAACATAGTTGATGCCAAAAAAGTGTTGGTCAATGTTATTCCGTTTTTCAATACCAATTCACAAGTTAAAAAAGTAGATGACCTGATGAAGCCCGAAGTAAGAGCACAGGTAATGGAAGCGGTAAACAAAGAACTCAATTCAGGGCAAGGTAATTTATTTGCAGTAAGCATAGCAGCCGAAGCAGAAGTGATGTATGAAAAGTTAGTTGCTGATTTCAAAAAGAACATCATCGAAATTCCACGTATGGACTTGGTTCAAGGTGAAGTAACAGCCAGCTTTGAAGATTTCGATTTAAACAGTTCAGATTTTACCTATGAGCAACTCAATGAGGAAATAGTAAGGATTGGCCTTAAAGACCGTAAAATGGACATTATAGAGGTTAAAAAAGGGGTGTATTATGGCAAACCAGAAAAGCTTTTAATATCCGAACTCATTAACTTCTCAGAGATTGATTACGATACCAATGCCGACCTGTTACACAAGTTAGCAAAACAAGCCATAGCAGAATTACAAAACAATTTAAAGGATGGTGAAGACCTCAATACATTGGTATTTCAATGGCGTGGAGCAATAGCCAATAAAATGTACCATCAAATGATGGAACATTTCAAACTCCACGAACCCGATTACATCAAACCCAATGTAAAACCATTCACCAAGATAGAAGATTGGAATTTCACCACCCTAAAAAACGAAGGACGCAAAGATTATAGAGATGATAGTTTCCCGGCAGTACAAGTGCCTAAATACGTTTTTATAGGTTTTGAAAAATCTTGCCACTTCGAGTATAAGTTTGACAGCAGAACAGAACAAACACTTGCCATGATATTAGAAAACGACAAGGAAGTGTTGAAATGGCTAAGACCAGCACCAAACCAATTCCGTATCTATTGGCATCACAACAGTAAAATTTACGAACCCGATTTTGTAGTAGAAACAGCAGATTGCATTTACCTAATTGAAACCAAACGAGCAGACGAAATACCAAGCAACGAAGTACAGGCAAAAGCCCAAGCTGCTTTAAAGTATTGCAACTATGCCACCGAATACACCGCAGAACACGGAGGTAAACCTTGGAAGTATGCTTTAATTCCACACGACCAGGTGAGTAAGACGAATAGCTTTAAGGGAGTGGTATCAAATAATATTTGTAAAACATAGTACAATGCGGCTTATTACCTTGATTACAATACGAAAATACCACAGAAATATCACTTGCATTTAACAAAATACTAATGGAATTGAAAGATACCATAATGGATAGTGATACAAGTACAGATGAAGGATTGTTTATGACCATCGTAGTCCATTTTTCTAAACAACCTCAGGTTTAATGCAAAAATGTTGTAACGTATTGTATTACAGTCTATTTGCATGAAATTTGGTTTTGTTGTTGTTGATACTTAATTTTAGGTTTAACTTTGCAATGTTCAAAAGTATAGGTTACTTTTGCACCCCCTTAAAAATATAGTTGTATAATTGCAACACTAATTAGTGTATAAAATGGAAAAATTACAGGTAAATCAAATCTTGGTAAAAGATGCCAAGTTATCAGCTGTAAAGCTGAATGAAACCAATGTGACCGTTACTAATCTAATTAATGAAACCAAACAAAAGCAAGCAGAGGTTCTCAAACTTAAAGAAGTTGATCAGGAAAGGCTTCGTATGGTTGTTCAATTGTAAAAAAAGTTCCGGTGTGCAAATATTACCATATTCTAATTCAAATCTTGCTAACGCATTAGCCAATAAATATACACCTTCGGAAGTTATTGCTTCCAAAAATCATTTCATTTTTTTAACAGGTTACTTGAGCCATGCCGACATGAATGCTCAAACCATTGTTATTGAAGATGATTACATAAGCAAAGATTTTCTTCACGACTACGCTTCATACTATGCTCTATGTTTTGAGCAATACCCTAAGTTTTGTAAACGTGTACATTTTTTTAGTAACACTTTTACATCTGAAGAATTTAAAGCAGTTATTTTAGGTGAAGAAGAAGATAACAAAGCATTTTGGGAAAGTTATTTAGGTTTTGTTGTGGTGAAACCAATTCCGGTTACTGTAATTGGTTATACAGTGCTAAAAACTTATGCCAGCAGTCAAGATTTTAATGCAAGGAACTTTTGGGGTGTAAGAAAGTATAAGGTTCATTTTTACGGCAATGAAGTTGAGTTGATCTCACTTGCGTTTCAGGAGCAAGACAGTGTTTTAGCAGCTTGTGCCACCACTGCTATTTGGTCAATGCTTAATAAAGCATCTGTTGACTTTCATACCATCTTAAAATCTCC
>JBGAUX010000069.1:0-1864 GCA_044228405.1 Candidatus Altimarinota bacterium
CCAATGTCTCTGCGGCGAGCTTTAGCACAATCACGAAATATTCCTGCAATTAAGGCCTACTTTTTAGCTGGCGAGCAAGATGCACTTATAGATTTTGTAGCAAAATTAGGCATTAACACACTGGATAAAAATATTAGCTATGGTTATCCGCTTGCGCTTGGCGCTGGTGAAGTTAGACCAATTGATATGACAACGGCTTTTGGTACATTTGCCAATGGTGGCAAGAAAAATGATCCTATAGCAATTTTAAAAGTTGAAAATTCCAATGGTGATGTTTTGGAAGAATGGAAAGAGTCAGACATCAAAAACGACGAGGTATTAGACCCTCAAGTTGCCTTTTTAATTAATGATATACTTTCTGAAAACGGTATAAAATTAGGATCAAACCTGATTGTTGATGGCCATACAACAGCAAACAAAACAGGTACCAGTACCGATAAAAACAAGCAGGAAGGAGCTGTACGACCACGAGACTTATGGACAATAGGCTATACGCCGAGCTTGGTAACGGTTGTTTGGGCTGGCAACAATAATCCTGCGGAAAAACCCATTAATTACAATGCCGATGGTTACACCGCGGCCGGCGCAATTTGGAAGAACTTTATGAAAGAAGCGCTAAAGGACACTCCCAATGAAGCTTTTCCTGTGCCAGAAGGCATTAAATATGTAGCTGTTAGCAAGGCAAACGGTAAATTACCGGGGCCAAATACGCCGGCCGACATGATAATCACGGAAAAATTTGCCAGCTTTGGAGTGCCAACAGAAGTAGATGACAGCTTTGCAACTTACAATGTTGATAAAATTTCCGGTCAAATTGTAGGCGAAGGATGCCCTAAAGATATGGTTGAACAAAGATCATTTATCACTCACAAGGCAATTGTCGATCGTGAAAATTGGCAAGCTGGTATTAACGCGTGGGCTGAAGGAATGAGAAGAAAAGCAGAAGAAAGTGGCGAAGGCACCGGTGTATTTTATACTCTACCTCCAACCGAAGAATGCAAAAGCCCTAGTGATGAAGAAAAAATTCGTTTACCTCAAGTTGAAATAAGTAATCCTGCAAATTTTTCAGAAATAGTTCCCGGTAAACTGGATGTATCAATAAGTACGATTGTACCTAACGATATATACGAAGTATACTTCTATTTCGACGATCAAATGCAATATAGTACAAAAGAGTCACCCTACATTGGCAAATTGCGCATTAGCGAAACTCACACAGAGGGCTCCAGTCATTCGATTAGAGTGAAATTATATGATAAGAAGGGTTTCTTCACAGAGTCGACCATAGCGGTAAAAATAGGCTCTGGTGAGACTAACTCATCAGAAACTCCTCCGATTGACGAAACTGAAACCAACACAGACTCAAATAAGGAAAAACCCATAACTGAATTTTTGTTAAATTCACTCTAAATTGGCTCTATATAGTTTACATATGTGTGTTTTTGTTATATAATAGAAAGATATATAAAATAAAAATGCACCGCAAAAAGACTGACCCAATCAGCAAAAAACTGATAAAACAAAGTGGGCAAGCCGAACAAGTGGAAACCTTTAGGCAAATTCCTGTTAATCAACAAGGATTTATATTGCTTAATCTACCCAAAAAAAACCGAGTAGAAATTTTAGAAGATCTAAAAAATAACGAACTGATAAATTTGGTAAATTATCTTGATCCCGATGAGGCGCTGGACTTACTAAAAAGCACCAGCCCAAACCGCATTACCAGAATCTTCACAGAATTAGGGAAAAATGTCCGCACAAAAATAGAATCATTCTTAAATTTCAATTCCAAAACAGCAACAGGATTAATGAATTTGGACTATATTGAAATAGACAAAGATTACACGATTGAAAAAACTGTTAG
>JBGAUX010000006.1:0-38299 GCA_044228405.1 Candidatus Altimarinota bacterium
TTCTTTTGTGATCTTTGCTAATTTCTTTTGCAACTTGCCAACTTTTTCAGCATTACCTTTTTGACCAGTTCTTCGCAAAGAACAAGCCTCATCAATTAAATCAATGGCTTTGTCAGGCAAAAATCTGTCATTAATGTATCTTTTAGACATCACCAACGAAGCCTTTAAAGCATCGTCGGAAATCAATAAATTGTGATGATCCTCAAAGCTTTCTCTAATGCCGTTTAAAATCAAAAGTGCTTCCTCGTCGTTTGGTTCCGGCACAATTACTTGCTGAAATCTTCGCTCCAAAGCGGAATCATTTTCAATATGTTTTCTATATTCATTAGTGGTTGTCGCCCCAATAACCTGCACCTTACCGCGAGATAAAGCCGGTTTAAGAATATTGGCGGCATCCAAACTGCCTTCAGCGGAACCGGCACCAATAACCGTGTGCATTTCATCAATAAATAAAACTACATTAGTTTGCGAAGCAGCTTCGTCCATAATTTGTTTGAATCTCTCTTCAAACTCACCTCTATACTTTGTTCCAGCAACAATAGAAGCCATAGAAAGTGATAAAATACGCTTGTCTAGCAAGATATCTGGCACTTGCTCTGCCACAATGGCTTGAGCTAAACCTTCTACTATTGCCGTTTTACCAACGCCTGGCTCACCAATAAGTACGGGGTTGTTTTTAGTTTTTCGACATAAAATATTAATCATTCTTTGAATTTGTTGCTCACGACCAATTACTTTTTCCAGTTTTCCTTTACGAACTTCAGACACCAAATCAACTGAAAAATAGTCCAAAGCGGGAGTTTTAGAAGCCTTTTTATCGGCAGCACCCTGATTTTGCTGAGCCTTGTTTTGCTTGTTGCCAAACTGCTCTTTTTGCATATTGCCAACCAAAACGCCATGTAATCCGCTTAAAAAGAATTCCAATGGATTCATAGACCCTTGTTGTCCGTTTGAAGTGGAATTGCCGGCCTCTTGAGGGCCTTCCACACCTTCTTGCATCATGTCACCCGTGTGTTTTGAGCGTTCGAATGTATCCAGTACAGCATCGCTAACGCTTTTCGGCTCTACCTTCATGTTTTCCAAAATAACCGTGGCGGCAGTGTTTTCCTGCATTACCAGCGCGTATAGCAAGTGCTCGGTTCCAACAAATGAATGTCCGAATTCGTGTGCGTATTTTACGGAATCTTCAATAACTTTTTTAGCAAAACCGCTTAAACCGCCCGGCCCTTCTGTAGAACCAAGTTGAGCGTTATTTCCTACACGGCCTACAGTTTTAAGTACAAGGTAAACATTCTCCAAAGAAACCCCAAAGTTTAGTAACACGGTTGCCCCCAATGAGTTTGGTTGAGAAAGAATACCAATCAATATATGCTCGGTACCCACATAGTTCAATTTAGCTTCTCTGGCCTTTTCTTGGGCTACAATTAAAGCTTGTTTCGCCTCTTTTGTGAACTTGTCGAATTTATCCATAAAAAGTGTTTATTAAGTTTTTTGTTTGTTCGACCTTCAAAAGGTCTAACCAGTATATCACATTTTTTACTGTTGCTGAACACCACACTGCAATAAAAGCTTTACGTATGCCTCATTTATAGCATTTCCACACTTTCAGCCATTTGCTTGATTATGCCGGAGTCCTCGCCACTAAACTTTAGCGTGTATCCCTTGATTTTTACCTCGTAGCCACTACCGGATGCGCTAACTGTAGCCGCAGTAGGGGATTCGGTTGAATTGCTGATATCCAAGCCGACCAGCTGGTTGTCGGCCGTCACAGGGTCTTTGCTGAAGCCAAAATGATAGCCATCGGCCGAGCTGGAACCCGCATAATACCAAGAAGACGGATATTGCATTTTGAATTTATGCCTGTCGGATTGAAAATATCGGAAGCCGGCTTTAAGTTGAGTTACCTTGTCTGGCTTGCCATCGTAGGTAAAGCTAACAAGGGTTTTTTCTTTTCCAAGCACCGGGTTACTGCCTTCGTAAAGCTCCCAGTCGCTGGTTGAACCGGCCTTGTATTTTCCTACCACAGTTACATCTGAAACTTTCCCACCACTGTATTTGTAGCTAAATAGGTCGCGAGTAGCATCTCCGCCTGCATATGTAACAAAAACATAGTTATCACCTACAAATTCTGCCTGTAGCAATATATATTTCTCAGCTAATTGATTGCCCCAAGTTTCGTTTTTAGCCAAGGCTTTTAAAGCGGCATTTTGCGCTTCCGTTAAGCCCGCAGTGCTTGTAGTGGTTGAGGTTTCCGAACTTTCTTCTTCGGTTTCGGTGCTTCCATCAATCGGTAAAAATTGAAAATCAAGCATCATTTGGTTGAAAGAATTTTTAGACTCCACATTGTCGCTATCTACAGCGCCATCAAAGGTTACAATGTAAGCCCATTCATATCTTTTAAACACATAAATAATATCGTGATCGTTGTCGGCCGAAAGCTTAAGCGCGTCCATAGAGTCTTTTCCCACTTTGCTGGAAGTTGCTTGCTCCGCCTTACCGCCAAAAAATTTAATTGCCGTGGTTTTTAAATCCGCCTCTTTGTCAGCCGATTTTCGCGCTATCACAACCTTATCGCCGGAGCTGTCGGCACTTTTAAATGAAATTTGATCCTTAACACTTTCATCAATGGTCCAGTTGTTTAGATAAGCTATTTTGAATCCCAGATTGTCACTTTTATAAACCTCCCAACTACCCTCGCCACTATCGTCACCCAGTAATTTTATGCTCTCCACCTCAAAAAACTCCTCTCTATTGGTGCTCTCCTTCATTACACCCCTTACCTCCACCTCTTTATTTAAATATTTGCTGTCACTTAAGTTAATCGCCAAGCTGGAAAGTGGCAATTTTTCGCTATCGGTCTCCAAAAAGTGTGTTCCCGGCAAATCGGCATACACGCCAGTTTGCACTCTTAGTGAGCCTGTAAAGCTTGTGCTATTTGCATGTTCAATATCTTCAATTTCTTGATTCCCCCCAAAACAACCCGTCAACAAAACCAAGGATACCGTTATTATTGCCAAAAAAGATGAGATTTTCTTGTTCATACAAAATTTTAATGAATATATTTAATATACGATAAGCCTCACACTTAAGCAAATTATGGCAAGCAAAATTGAGATTTCCTTGAGAATTTAGATTTCCTTGAGCTCTTTAAGGTGCTGCAGTGCTTTATCTGTTGCCAGTCGGCCGCGCTGAGTGCGCTCCAAAAGCCCCAATTGGAGCAAAAACGGCTCATAAATGGTTTCCAAGGTATCTTCGTCTTCCGCAATCGCGGCCGACAGGGTTTTGAGCCCAACCGGCCCACCCCTATAACGACCCACCAAAGTTTTTAAAATCTGCCTATCCGTGTTGTCCAGCCCCAAATGGTCTACGCCAAGCTGTTTTAAAGTCTCTTCCACCAAAGCCACATTTGCAACACCTTCATTTTGAACCTCCGCAACATCACGCACTCTTCGTAAAAGCCTGTTGGCAATACGCGGTGTTTGCCTGGCGCAAGAAGCTATTTTAGAGGCCGCCTCCATATTCATTTTCATATCCAGTAACGAAGCCGAGCGCTGAATTATCTCCAAAATTTCGGACTCTTTATAAAATTCCAGTTTAAAAACATGGCCAAATCTATCCCGCAAAGGAGCGGAGATCATACTCATTTTAGTTGTAGCGCCAATGAGCGTGAAAGTGGGCAATGCAAGCCTCATAACTCTGGCGGAAGGGCCTTTACCCAAAACCAAATCCAAAGCAAAATCCTCCATTGCGGTGTACAAAATTTCTTCAATTTGTGGCTTTAAACGGTGAATTTCATCAATAAAAACAATATCCCCATCTTGCATATTTGTTAACAGCGCAGCCAAATCGCCTTGTTTCTCTATAGCCGGCCCCGATGTCACTTTAATCGCAACACCCATTTCCTTCGCAATAATATTCGCCAAAGTGGTTTTGCCAAGCCCGGGTGCGCCGTGTAACAAAAAGTGCTCAACAGATTCATTTCGCTTCTTTGCCGCCTCCAAAAATATTGCCAAATTCTGTTTGATTTCCTCCTGACCAACATACTCCTCCAGGCTTTGAGGTCTTAAAGTTAAATCAAACTTCTGCTCAACATTTGAAGTTGCAACAGGGGAGTGTAAAACGGCTTCAATTTCTTCTCTTTCAATCATGGTTGTGGTTTATGTCTCAAAAATTTACCTTTCACTTCGTACAAAAACTGTCTGATGCCTTCCGGATCCGGAGCTCTATCAAAAAGTATTGTAGTACGAGTAGAAGCGGTTTCCAAACGGAACTCGCCATAATCAAAAATACGCAGAGCGGAAAATATGCCCTTTTCCTTCGTAGCAATTTCTTGAATATCGTTGAGCTCGGCCTCACTTTCATCTCTATTAAACAAAGTAATCCAGTTAACATATATAACTCGTTGACTTGTAATAATAAGCCGATCCAGCCAATATATTAAAGCGTAGTGTACTATTATTAGCCCAAACAGAGCGAACAAAATCAAATTGGTAATGATAGTGGCGGAGGTGGATAAGCTATCCGCAATAAAAAACACCATCAAGAAAAACGGAAAGCTGCCGAGAATCATAAAAATTAAACCCTTTGCAAAAGGCGTTGGATGATGATGAAAAGTTTTTACTATTTGCTCACTCTCGCGAAGATGCATAAACTACTATAAATTGTTGCTATTCTGAAAAACTTATTCAATTATGTCAAATTTGAAAGCCAAAAACCCCTGGCTAATTAGAAATTTATTGTATGTAATCGCTATAATGCTGAGCACTTTGGTAGTTGGCTCGGTTGCGCTAAAAGCAATGGGTTTATTGCAAGGGCTGGCCACCGACACACCACCACTTAGCACACTGCTAACCGCTATAGGCCTGCAATGGGGGGCTTTTATGCTCTCTATCTATATAGTTTTTATTCGAAGAGGTGAAAATACTTGGGCGAGCCTGGGTTTCTCAAAAAATAATAATTGGAAGAGCCTCATTGCCAAAGCATTTCTCGCTTATATCATCTATTTGGTGCTAAATGTGGCTATTGTGATTACTTTAGCCGAGCTGGGTGTGGAATTGAATGGCTATCAAGCGCAAGATCCGCGACTGCCAGTTTTTGGCGTTACTCCTTTAGGCATTACGCTTGCCGTTGTGGTTATGGTGATTTTGGCTCCGATTATCGAAGAAATCTTTTTTAGGGGTTATATTCTCAATTTACTGGCCAACAGACTGGGTAATTCAGCCGGAAACATTCTAACCGCCCTGATTTTTGCCGGCATCCACTTGGAACCGCAAAGCTTTTTCGGCCTCTTTTTGCTTGGCTTGGTAATGAATGCGCTGTTTTTACGCACAAAATCACTCTACGCCACCATACTTTTCCACATCATCAACAACGCCTTCGCCCTCATGGCGGAGTACTACCTCTAAGCATGCTAAATTTTGCGGAAAAAACGAACCTGTGCTTAAATTAGAAAAGTTTCACTAACCCAAATTCACAATGAAAAGGACATCAAAATTACTGATTGCTATGCTTTTGACTGTATTAACGCTAAGTGGCACCGCTATGGCGGCTACACAATCATTTGCCGTGTATATTTTCTCCACACCTTTGGCAAGCAACGGTCATACAGGTAACAGTGGTGGCGTACTAAATACCTCAATCGGTTCTACAGTTGATTTTACCCGCGTGATTGAAGCGCAAGGCGTGGTAAACAATTCTTGGGAATGGAATTTCGATTCAAACTATCTTGATTGTGCCGCCTATCCGGAATTTGACAGTGACACTCTAAGGTGTGAAGTGATAGCCGAAGGCAGTACAGGGGTAAACATTCACATGAGCCCGCAAATGGAAGATGGAAGCACATGGGATCACACATCAAATACTATTCAGTTGGAAATGGGAGGAAACCTACCACCAAAAATTTCTTATGATCATTTTTCTCTCTTGGAATTTGACGACACAAACTACTCCAGTCCCTTTCCTGATTTGGGTCTCAGCACACTAGTTGGAAAGGCTGCCACTGAATTGTGGCGCAGAGACATTATTAGTGGCTATCCTGATGGTGAATTTAAGGCAAGCAACGAAGTGAACCGTGCTGAAGCCGCCAAATTTCTTGTAAACTCAAAACACGGCGGACCACTTTCAAATATCTCCGTAAAAAACTTTTCAGATGTGGCAGCTTTTTCTTGGTTTGCAGCCTATGTTATGACAGCCTACTCCGAAAATGTTATTCAGGGTTACGCTGACGGCACTTTTCGTCCGGGCAACCAAATAAATACGGCTGAGTTTATGAAAATGATAACTCTTACCTTTAATTTGCCTTTAAATATACCACACAACTACAAGGATGTTTCATCTGACGCATGGTTTTCCGCCTACGCCGGAGCTGCCCAAGTATACAACTTATTTCCGTTGAGAGCTTCCGATTATCTTGAGGCTGGAAAATTGATGAGTCGCGAGGAGGTAGCAATTGCCATTTACCAATACTACAAATACGAGTGGGATATAATAACTACGGTTCAGTAATGGTACCCGAGGCAGGAATCGAACCTGCGACCTTAAGCTTAGAAGGCTTCTGCTCTATCCACTGAGCTACTCGGGCACGCCGATGGGCGGTTGCACAAATGCAACTGCGACATATTAAATAATCATGGCCGAAAAAGCAAAACTAAAAGCTTAAACCGG
Organism: Candidatus Altimarinota bacterium; assembly: GCA_044228405.1. Taxonomy (GTDB): domain Bacteria; phylum Patescibacteriota; class Gracilibacteria; order UBA1369; family JBGAUX01; genus JBGAUX01. The sequence goes on from JBGAUX010000006.1 coordinate 6,664, forward strand.
GAACATCGCCTAAAATTCGAGGGCTGTACTTAAGGGATTTAACCTTATTTACAACCATTATTCTAAAGATAAATTCAGAAACTTCCGCTCTGGTCATGGCTTCGCCCGGGTAAATTTTACTGCGATCTTCATCCAGGAAGTTTTTATCTTTGGCGTAGGTAATAAAAGGAGCATACCAAGCGGTTTTATCTACATCATTGTATGGATTTTGCAAAACCACTTGTGGCATTTTCGCTTCAATCGCATTTAAAGCGATTTTGGTAAATTCAGCCAAATTCACATCTTGTGCGGGACGGAATGTTTTGTCCGGATAACCGTTTACCAAGCCATTTACATCGGCGGTGGCAACATAAGCACTGTACCAAACACCCAGTTCGGTATCGGAAAATGGTGAATCTTGAGGATTCAAAACCTTTTTATCGCTACTTAACAAGGCTTCCGTAATAAATTTCAAGGCCTCAACACGAGAAACCTTTTTGTCAGGCTTAAAACTACCATCCGGATAGCCGGCAATTATTTTTTCGTCATACAAGTATTTAATTGCCATATAGTGCTCACTGTCTTCGTTTACATCTGTAAAGATACCGCCTTCAACGGCAACAGTTTCAGACCCATCGTTTGAGTTTGCAGTTTCCTTGCCTACAATTGTAAATGAAGGAGAATAGAATTTTTTATCTCCAAAGGTTGCAACTAATTGAGTTTCTCCCGGTTGAAGGTTGGTAATTACAAGTTTAGATTTACCGGCCGAGAAATCGCTGCTTTCCAGCACATCGGTTTGGAAAGTGCTTTCGTTATTTAGCAAAGTGAATTTAATATAGCCGCTCCACGATTTATCCCAGTTGTTACCTTGAGAATCCAACAATCGTGCAATTATGGTTATCTTGCCTTCGCCCACGCTGTAATCCTTTTGAGTTGTGAATTGAACGGTAAAATCACCTGTTGTTGCGCTTTTTGTTGGTTCCTTAATCGTCTCTGTAGGTTTAGTTTCGGTTGGAGTGGTAGTAGTTGAGGTATCGGTGGCGTTTAAATATTTTTGAACATATGTCATAGGATTAACGGTGTATTGACGAGCAATATCTGCACCCAAGCCAATATTAACCGCTTCAAAAAAGCTTACACCGGCATCGTCGGCCTCTTTATATGTAAATGGCCAAAACGGATGCCAAGGCGCTAATGATTTATCAATTTGAAAATGCAAATGCGGCGTTGTAGCTGTACCACTGTCACCTGTGTAGCCAATAATATCGCCCTTATCCACAACATCACCTTCACCAACCACAAGATTGGCTAAATGACTGTACGAAGAATAAAGAGTTTCCTTTTTAGAAGCACTCTCAAAACTTGGAACATTTACATGCTTAATTACAATGTGTCGGCCAAAACCGGTACTTTGATTTGAAGCTTTATCAACAACACCATTCATAATGGCTCTAACCGGAGTATTCATTGCGGTTTTAATATCAATAGCCAAATGACTGCCGGAGTTTTCAATTCCATCCAACTTATAACTTCCCATATATGGTGTTGAAAAAGTTATTTTGGCGTTTCTGATTTTATCGTCGGTCGAATTGCCCCATTTAAGATTTTCAGTCGGCGTAGCCAGCTGTTTTGCATCATACTTCGGCAAAGCAACCAATTTAGTTAAATCGGAGTAAGAACTTTTATATTCGCCGGAATTAAGAGCCACCCAGTTAGGAACTTTTTCCAAAGGTGTTACGGTTCCATCAAAAGGTTTGGCCTGTGGTGTGCCTAAAATACTGGCTTGGTAGTAGTTTGCATTGTTATCTACCAATTGCAGTGCACTAATGGCAAACACCAAAACCATCATCCAAGAAAAAACTCTCATTAACGAACCTTGCTTGCTATTATATCTTTTCATGTTTGTTTTTGTTGCGAAATCCTAATATTATACCAAAAAATTGAATATAAATCAAACATGGAACACCTAAGCCGTAATGAGGAGGAAACAAAAAAAATCGCAGCCAATCTTATTTTAAACAGTAATAAAAAGTTTTTTTGCCTTTATGGTAACTTGGGTGCCGGCAAAACAGCCTTTGTTAAAGGCGTTGGCACAGCTTTGGGCATAACCGAAAGAGAAATCAAAAGCCCCACTTTTACCATAGTACGCTCTTATCCACTGGAAAATGGCACTTTTTATCACTACGATTTTTATCGCCAAGAACAGCCAGACACCTTACTTTTGCAAGAATTAGAGGAGCGAGTGGCAATTGAAGGCAATATTTTTTGTATTGAATGGTCGGACCGAATAAAAGATTTTTTACCTAGCAACAGAGTGGATATTACGCTGGAAGCCTATACAGAGCCCGATTCACGCTTGATTAACATTGTGCACCATGGATAGTAGTACCGTATTAGAAATTTACGATGAATTTTGCGTGCCAGTGCACATACGCCGGCACATGGTGATGGTTTGCGCAGTAGCAACAGTTATTGCCGACTCTATAACTGCCAATTCAGCAAAAACTGGCGATATCGACCTAAAAAACCTCCAATACGCCTGCTTACTGCACGATGCGCTAAAAATATACACCATCAATAACTACGAAACCCCTACTTTTAAGCACGAAGTAAGCCCTCAAGACCTTGAAACCTGGAGTAAGCTTAAACAAAAGCACATCAATACTGCCGATTCACAGGCAATGTCTGACTATTTAACCGCAAAGGGCGAAACAAAAATTGGCACCATTATTCAAAAACATGATTTTAGCTCAATTAATAAGCCAGAATTTCAGCCATATTCACTAGAAGAAAAGATTCTTTATTATGCCGATAAACGCGTATTGCACGATCAAGTGGTTTCGTTAGAAGAAAGGATTACAGACGGCAGAATAAGATATCCACAAAACAAGGCCCAAACAATGAAGGGCCTTGTAATTGAAAACATACTTTTTGAACTTGAAACCGAACTTTTAAACGCTGATCTCAGAGCCGATTTAAGGCACCTAAGCCAACAAGAATTCCTAAAGTTGGCTGTACAATACCTTTGATAACTCCGCTCTCGTAGCCGGGCCAAACACACCAGCACCAGTTTCTGTAGCACTAGCTACTAGCTTATAATCCTTCTGAAAGGCCAAAACGGCGTTTTTAGTGACTTCACCAAAATAATCAGTGATGTACTCGTGTTCAAAATAACCAAGCTTTTGCAGGGCTTTTTGCAACTCCTGTACGTCCTTATTTGTATCGCCAATTGCTAAGTCACCATGAAATGCCAACAATGTAGATGTTTCACCTCCACTTTTTTTAGCAACCAAGTTCTTTGATTCAACTCTACCAGCAATATAGCCGTTTAATTTTTCCTTTGTAATTGGCCCAAATACACCAGCACCAGGGCTATTTCTGTCAGCAGCCAAATAAGTTGCCTGTTGAAATTTATATACCGCATTTTCAGTAGTTTGACCAAAATATCCATTTGGCTCTACCCATAAGTAATTAAGTTTCTTCAACTCTTCCTGCAATCTATATACATCGGGTCCACTATCACCAAGTTTTAAATCCTTAGCCAACAGTGCCTCTGTGTTTACAGGAACCAACTTTGCAACCTCTTCATCAAGAAAACTTTGTGTAGTAATGCTTTTACCTAATGCCAACAATGTTTTCTCCCCAAAATATCCTGCTGCTAAATCATCACCAGATTCAATTAATTCCAAATCCAATTGAAAACTTAACACAGCATCAGCGGTTTTATCATCATATACACCAGTAACCTCAACATCATAACCAAGTTTTAGTAATGAATTTTGCAACTTTGTTACATCTTCACCCTTGTCACCTTTTTGTAATTTTTTTGCAGGCAATAGGTCTTTATCCTTTTTTTGAAGGATAGCTTCCAACTTCATTCTTGTTTGTGGACCAAAATTTCCAGCCCCTAACTCACTTTCGTCATCCACTATGCCAAAATCCTTTTGAAATTTAAACACAGCCTTTCGCGTTGCATCACCATATTCAGCATTGATAGCATCGTGGTAATAACCAAGTTCCTTTAAATGTTCTTGTAATAATTTAACTTCGCCACCTTGTGAATCAGAGAATAAATCATCAACAAACACAGCAGGAGTAGTAATTACACCCTGGATGAACTTTTCCGCTTCAGAGTATCCATCAATATAACTAACAACAGGAATACTATCATCTACGCCATGTACAATACAGTTTGCCGAGCGTTTTCCATATTGAAGAGCTCTTTTTAAACCAACATCGCCGTATCCCATCCATTTATCCAAACGACTACCCTTAATGGCACCACCTCTATCTTGTACAACGCTCGTGCCAATACCCGGACAAGTGATTTTGGTTCCAAAGGCGTAAGCCGGAGGAGCAGCCATCATATGAATATTTACAGGAGCACCACTTGCACCCCTAACACCACCACCATTTAACCTAATATCACCCTCGTAAGAGCCAGTTGCATAATGCGCTTGACCTGGAAGTGGCGAATAGTATGCCGAAACCACAAATGCCTTATTATATGGAAACGCAGACGCCTTGGCGTCATCAACTGTAGTACTTTCGGTAGTTGCACTAACATTCACAACTTCTGCCTCAGCACTGGCTGTTTGCGCCCAAGTTAAACTTGTTCCCCATACAAGCACAAAGCTTATAGTTAATACTGCAATCGCCCAATTTTTAATTGAATTCTTAGCAAGGATAAAAATCCTATTCAAAGTACCCATTTTGTTTTTGTTTATTTTTTAGTTTTGATTTTGCTATTAGCAAATCTAGCCATTATAGCACAGTTTTTACATGGGCAAGGCACTAAATATTGCTATACTTGAAAAGTGTTGTTTAATTAAAAACCATCGGGGAGTGCAGGAACAGATGGGGGAGGTGTCATTCCAGAACCAATCACACCCATACGACGCAAAATTTCTCGTTCAACATATTCACGATCACGACCGTATTTAAGCCTTGCAAGCTGTTTAAACGCCTCAGCTGCATCGCGGTCACCTTTTTCGAGATAAGGATTTGTAGGCACAATACTAAACGGCCTACTTGGTTGAGTATCAATAGAAAGTTTCATCACACCTTTGTATTTATCCATGTTAATTAAATCTTGATCAGAGAACACCGGCGCAAATTCCTTGGCCATAAATTCAGCATCTTGCGCACCAATCTTATAACTCATAATACTACCAACGTTACCAAAAACAGCATCTTTAACTTTAGAACTACCTTTCTTCATTGCGTTATTGTCGCCCTCCAACTGCCCCAAAAACTGATGCGCAATAATCAAGCCCAAGCGATATTTACGCGCTTCAGACAAAATAACTTCAATACTATCGGTAATATAATTTTGGAACTCATCAATATACAAAAAGAAATCACTGCGTTGTTCCTTTGGAATTTGCTCTCTTTTTAAAGCCGCCATCTGTATTTTAGATACAATAATCATACCAAGTAGCTTTGAATTCAATTCACCAACCGTACCCTTAGAAAGGTTCATTAAAAGGATTTTTTTGTTTTGCATAACATCTAAAAAGTCGAAAGCAGATTTACTTTGACCAATAATATTACGCATCATGGCATTGGTAACAAATCCACCAAACTTAGCTGCAAAATAGGGGATCATCTCTGCCTTTTCACGAGCTCCAGTTTTTGCCATTTGGTCTAGCCAAAACGATCTCACAATTGGATTTTGCACTTTTTCAACCTTAAACTTTTGAAAATCATCATCTGTAAACAAACGCACAATGTCGGTTAAGGCTCCACCTTCTGGATCGGCCATTAAAGTAAGCACACCATTACGGAAATAATCCTGAATACGAGGTCCAAAAATTTCTTCATTAAACAACTTAATCATCATGTTCATGGCTTCGAGAGCAACATAATCCTGCTCTTCCGGTGTTGCCGCCTCCAACAAGTTAATACCCATTGGTCTATCCATATCGGCCGGATTAAAGTAAATCACATCATCGGCTCGCTCCCGCGGGATAAACGGCATAATATCCTCAATTAAAGATCCATGGGGATCAACCACACAAACACCTCTACCTTCTTGCAAATCCTGCCTAATCATCACCTGCAAAATGGACGATTTACCAGTACCAGTTTGACCAATAACATAAAAATGACGGAACCTGTCCTCGTTTTTCATGTAAACTGGAAGCTTTTTACCACGGTATTCGTTATGTCCAAGTAGCAAGCCATCCTTTGGAATATTACTTGGGGCAGGGGCAATTTTGTAGTTCTGCCAAGAAATAATTGGCGTTTTGTTGAAACGAATAAGCGGAAAATGAAACATACTTGCCAATTCTTCCGCACCCAAAATCATTTTTTTTCTTCTTATCCACAAACTAAAAGGCAGCTTAAATTTCCTAAAAATAAAATTATGAATCAATCGAGTGTTCCAATGCCACTTTGTATAGGTAAGTGCATTGTTAAATTGATAGTCAAACTGATCAAAAGACGCTCGCACAATTCCTAAAATCTTTTGTGCTCTTTGCTGACTTGTAGCCGAGGTTACACAACGAATTATAGTTTCAAAACCGACCTTACTATTCTTTTCATCAAAAGCCTTAATTGCATCGTCTGCAGCTGGAGTGACTCTATTTTGCGCCTCCTGCGTTTTGTTAAACATGTCATCGGGCTTGGTCACTATCATTTCAAACAATCCTCTTATCCAAGTAATTGGATTATACCAAGCAAAGTCCGTTTTTTTACTATTGTAAAGGTTCTGGGCAGTTTGCAATCCCTTTTCTTGCCAACCATTTTTAACCGGCCTTACCATTATTTGAATCGCTGCTCCTTCATTTTCCTCCATATTTGTAAAAGCATTTATGAAAGTGTTTAAAGGATCCGAATTGATTCTTTGATAAGTACGAATAGGGTACATGTAGTGCTTATCTAGTCTTTGATAGCTCGCAGCCACCTTGTAACCCGGATAAAATATATTGTAGTCGTCCACTTGCTCCAAAACCGCATCCGGGTAGTAAGAGGTGATTTGGCGTTCTAGCAAATCTCCCAAGTGTTTTGGAGCGACCACGTAAAATTCCACTAAACCTCCTATTAAAGCGTATTCAAAAGAAAAGAAATCCTGACCTTTAAGCCACCCAGTATATTCTTTGTTATAAACACTAAAAAGACTTTCAAAAAGATGGGCCATTACACCTAAAACCTCTTTAAAGTCCTTACTTGCAGAAAATTTATCACCCTCAGACTCACGATCATCCTTAGAATCTTTTTTAGGAATTTTGATTTTCCAAAACACCATATCCAAACATCTCTCGCTATCTGCTTGTAGCCTTAAGTATCTCCACACACCAAATAAAACAAAAAAAGCTACAATTACTCCTGCAACTAAAAGCTGCTCCAAGGTTAACCCCAAAATTTTTTCTAATTCATTCATCTAGTCATTATACATGATTTTCCCCTTTAATCTCAATGTGCATTTCGGCAACTTGCTCAGCCGGCATCTCCGAAGGCGCACTCAACATAAGATCTTTAGCCTTTTGATCCTTAGGGAAAGCGATAACTTCACGAATATTAGGTTCGTCGCAACAAATCATCACAACTCTATCTAAACCCCAAGCAATCCCACCATGTGGGGGAGCACCAAACTGAAAAGCCTTAAGCATATGCCCAAATCGACTTTCGGCATCATCGCCGGTAACTCCAAGTAAAGTGAAAATCTTGCTTTGCAAGTCGGGATTGAAAATTCTAATACTACCACCGGCTACTTCAGATCCATTTAAAGCCAAATCATAGGCCTTCGCTTTAACTTTTCGTGGATCAGTATCCAACATATCTATTTGATCCAACTTTGGTGATGTAAATGGGTGATGTGCAGAAACCAAACGGCTTTCTTCGGCACTCCACTCAAAAAGTGGGAAGTCTGTAACCCACACAAATGCAAACACAGAGTCGTCCATCAGCCCAAGTTTACGAGCACAAGCCAAACGAACCTGCCCAAGCGCCGTACAAGTTACTTCAAAATCACCAGCACCAAATAAAATTAAATCACCAACCTTAGAGCCGGTTTTTTCAATTAAAGCTTTTTGCTCCTCTTCACTAAAAAATTTAACAATATTTGAATCCAAACCACCTTCTCTATGGTAAATGTAAGCCAATCCATGAGCACCATAAATTTTGGCAACAGCCTCTAAATCTTCAATGTCTTTTCGAGAAAATGTGCCAGCACCATCAACTTTAAGGGCTTTAACCACACCTCCCTCGGCAATTGCTCTACTAAACACTTGAAATCCACAACCTTTAGCAATTTCACTAATGTCGGTAAGTTTCATTTCAAAGCGAATATCTGGCTTGTCCGAACCATAATCGTTCATGGCTTGCTCCCAGGTAATACGCGGAAAGGGGATTTGTTGAATCTTCTTTTGTGGTGCACAAGTTTGCATTACATGAATCATACATTCCTCATTCACCTTCAAAATATCTTCCTCTTCAATAAACGACATTTCCATGTCTAATTGAGTAAATTCCGGCTGTCTGTCACCTCTTTGATCTTCATCTCTAAAACATCTAGCAATTTGAAAGTACTTATCCATTCCCGCCACCATCAAAAGCTGTTTAAGCTGCTGTGGAGACTGTGGGAGCACAAAAAATTTGCCAGGATAAAGTCGTGATGGCACTAAATATTCTCGACTACCCTCAGGCGTGCCTTTAATTAAAATCGGTGTTTCAATTTCAACAAACTCTCTATCACTTAAAAAGTCACGAATAGTTTTAATAACCTTATGTCTTAGCATGATGTTGCGCTTCATTTTATCCCTACGCAAATCCAAATATCTGTATTTCAATCGCAATTCTTCGTTAACTTCAACATCACTATCAATTTCAAAAGGAGGAGTTTCCGACTTATTCAACACCTCAATTTCATGAGCAAGCACCTCAATTTCACCCGTATCAATTTTATCATTTTTCATGCCATCTGGTCGTTTTCGCACTACCCCAGTAATTTTAATTACATATTCAGGACGAACAGCGTCGGCTCCAGTGGCAGAATCCGCATTATGAGAAGGATCAAAAACCACTTGTGTAAGGCCATATCTGTCACGAAGATCAATGAAAATCAATCCTCCATGATCACGACGACGATGCACCCAACCCGATAAAGTAACTTCGCTACCTTCTAAGTCGGCTCTTAAATCATTGCAAGTATGTGAACGGTACATAATATTTTATTAGTCTATAAAAGCACTGTCACATATTAGCAAAGCGTAGTTTAAAAACAACTCTTAAATAGCCAGTAAAGTATTTATCTCTTGTTTCAGCTTATCGGTAATATTAACCCCAAAAGGAACCTTAACTCTTTTAATGTTTTCCTTGTCACAAATGTGAATTTCCACCGATTGCTCACCCTTATTTTCTAGTAGCAGCACCTTAATTTTTTCAAGCGCACCCACATCTCCGCCCGATGCAACTTTAATTACAAAAGGGCCATCAATATTGCTAGCCTCATCGGCATCGCTTTCATCAGTTAGATTTTTCACATGACGAACAATTTTTTCCTCAGGGTTATAAGTGCCCTCGGCCTTAGAATTTTCTATCATAGTATTTAGCGAAACCTTAGACGCACTATCAACCAAAAACTGCAGTTCACCGCGTCTGGCCTCAACTTTACCTTCTAGTTTTACCACATCGCCCTCAACAATAAGGTTGCCAATTTGTTGATAAGCCCGCGGAAATAAAGTTGCATCTATACGCGCCGTCATATCTTCAAGCTGAAAATACATCATATAAGCCCCACCTTTAGTCATAATTCGTTTTGTGCCCATAACCAAACCGCAAAGATTTGCCCGTTTCCCTACATTTTTCACACTTAAATCGGCAATAAGATTGGATTTTCTCTTTAAATAGCCCCCCAAACCCTGTAACGGATGACCCGAAACATACATTCCCAATACCTCCTTCTCTTTTTGTAAAGTGGAAAGTTTTGAAGATTCAGCAATTTTTTTCAACACAAGAGGTTGCACAACAGCCTCCTCCTCCATAATTCCAAAAATATCGGTTTGCCCACTATCCACATCCTCCTGGGACGATTTAGCATACTTACTAATTTCCTCATAGCTTTGGCCAATTTGCTCGCGGTTTCCAAAGCTATCCAAGGCTCCGGCGTAAGCAAGCGCCTCAATAAGTTTTTTGTTTAGTATTTTTGAAGGAACTCGTCGCGCAAAATCTTCAAGCGATTTAAATAAACCCCCTTTATTGCGAATTTCAATAATTTCATTAACCGGCCCCTCCCCAACACCCTTAATTGCAGTTAACCCAAAGCGAATATTGTTCTCTCCAGTTGGGGCAAAGCCAGCCTCTGAGGAGTTTATATCTGGCTGTAGAACCTGGATACCCATTTCCTCACAATCTTCAATTTCGGTTACGATTCTGTCTGTGTTGCCAAAATCAGCAGTCATTAGAGAACTCATAAATTCAGCCGGATAATTAGCCTTTAAATAAGCGGTTTGATAAGATATAAGTCCATAACAAGCCGCATGCGCCTTGTTAAAACCGTAGCCGGCAAAAGGTTCAATCACTTTTTCAAACACTTCTTCGGCAAATTTAGTAACACAACCCTTTTTAACTGCGCCATCAATAAACTTTTTCTTTTGCTCCTGTAGCAATTCGGGAATCTTTTTACCCACGGCTTTACGCAAAATATCAGCTTCACCAAGTGTGAAACCCGCAAAAGCCTGGGCAATTTGCAAAATCTGCTCCTGGTACACCGCAACACCATAAGTTTCCTTTAAAATCACTTCAAACGAAGGATCTAAGTATTGAACCGTAGTAGGGTCGTGCTTGCCGAGAATGTACATAGGAATCCACTCCATTGGCCCCGGTCTGTAAAGCGCTCCCATAGCGATAATATCCTCAAATTGTGTAGGCTTTAACTGCTTTAAATATCTCTTCATACCGCCGGACTCCAGTTGAAAAACACCGGTTGTATAACCCTTTTGGAGCAATTCAAAAGTTTTGGCGTCATCTAAAGGGATTTCCATAATTTTTATGTCTATATCTCGATTTTTACGCAAAATATCCAAGGTGTCCTCAATAACAGTAAGATTTTTAAGCCCCAAAAAGTCCATTTTAAGCAAACCAATGTCTCCAATCGGCTTCATAGAGTACTGGGTAACCAAGCCGTCACTGTCGCCAGTGGCCTTCTGCAACGGGGTGTATTCAACCAAGGGCTTTTCGGCAATTACAACGGCACAAGCGTGCGTCCCCACATGGCGCACTGTGCCTTCTAGGCGTACAGCCAAATCAATCACAGTTTTTACCCGAGGATTATTGTTGTACTCAGCCTTAAAAGCCGCATCATCCTTAATTGATTCCGCCAAAGGTGCGTACTTACCTAAAACAGATGGCGGCACAAGCTTGGAAATAGCGTCAACCTCCGCATAAGGATACCCAAGCGACCTGCCAACATCCCTAATAGCTGCCTTAGCCGCCATTGTTCCAAAAGTTATAATCTGAGCCACATTGTCACGCCCATATTTATCAATAACATAAGCCAAAACTTCATCTCTACGCTTATCTGCAAAATCAATATCCACATCGGGCATCTCAATTCTTTCGGGATTCAAAAATCTTTCAAAAAGTAAACCATATTTAAGGGGATCAAGCTCGGTAATAGCAAGGCAGTAAGCAATAATTGAGCCAGCCGCACTTCCTCTACCTGGGCCAACCACAATATTGCTGTCCTTTGCAAACCTCACAAAGTCCCAAACAATTAAAAAGTACGAAGCAAAGCCCATTTCATTAACCAAATTAAGCTCAAAATCAAGTCTTTTTACGGCTTCCTCACCTGGTTCTTCGCCATATCTAACCTTCAAACCCGCCAAACAAAGGGTTCTTAAATAGTCCTCCGAAGTTTCGCCATTAGGAGTCGAAAAATGCGGTAACAAATGTTGGTCAAACTCAATTTTAACATTACATCTGTCGGCAATTAAGATTGTATTGGATAATGCCTCCGGCACATCTTCAAATGCTTTTTGCATCTCCTCGAGCGACCTCAAGGAAAAATCACCTGTAAATCGCATACGGTTTTCGTCAGCAACGTCACTTTGAGTTTGCATACAAAGCAAAATGTCATGTGCCTCAGCATCCTCCTTACACGGATAATGCGAATCGATAGTGGCAACCAAAGGTAAGTTGTGCTCTTGCGCTAGCTCTTTTAAGGCCTTGTTTAAAGTGATTTGCTCAGAAATCAACGGATGGTCCTGCAGTTCCAAAAAATAATTATCTTTACCAAAAATTTCCAAATGAGTTTTGATAATTTCGGCAGGCGATTCTGGTGCTTCACCAGAAATAGACTTAGAAAGATGGCCCGATAAACAGCCACTTAAGGCAATTAAACCCTCGCTGTGCTTTTTTAATAGAGCATAGTCAATTCGAGGTTTGTAGTAAAAACCTTCTAAATGAGCAAGCGAAACAAGCTTCATTAAGTTTTGATATCCAGTGTTGTTCTCAGCAATTAAAGTTAAATGAAAATAGCGATTATCATTTTTTAGGCCTCTTTCCGTCATATCTCCAGGCGCAATATACACCTCACAGCCAATAATTGGCTTAATATCGTGCTTTTTGGCCGATTTATAAAACTCAATAGCCCCATAAAGCACCCCATGGTCTGTTATTGCCACAGCAGGGTAACCATTGGCCTTAGCCTGTAAAATAACATCTTCTGGGGATCCAAATCCGTCAAGAATACTGTAATGAGTATGCTGATGAAGGTTAACAAAAGACATAAAAGAAGGACAAATTTAAAACTTGTGAAGATGGTGTCGGAGGAGAGACTCGAACTCTCATGCCTTGCGGCGTCAGCTCCTAAGGCTGGTGTGTCTACCAATTTCACCACTCCGACAAGTGGACTTGAAGAATCTACCAAAAACTTAGAGAAAGGTCAAAAAAGAAATTCATTGAATAAAGGTTGACTTTAGTAGTAATAAGGCTCTAGTATGCACACTTCACTTTAAATAAGTTTAAATGACATTCTTGCAAAATAATCAAACTTCTTGCTTGACATCAAAGTGTCGAGGTATTAACTTATGCTAGCTCTCTCCCCAAAAAAACAAATTATTACCCGAATGAATATGGATTACGAAACACTTCCAAATATAGCTACAGAACAGTTAACAGCTCTACGAAATCAGCAAATTAATCTAACTGATATCATGGAAGACATGTTTATGGTTCTAACTCCAAAAGAAAAGGAAGTGATAGTAAAAAGATTTAGTTTAGACAACAAACCACGAATGACCTTAGAAAGCATTGGTGCAAAATTTTCTGTTACCAGAGAGAGAATTAGACAAATTGAAAAAATAGCTCTAGGTAAACTAAAAAGAACAGTTACAACCAGCAAACTACAAATTATCAATCAATTAGCGAGCGCAATTATTAAGGAGCAAGGCGGTGTTTTACTAGAATCAAAGCTAGTTACAGAGATTCTTAAAGCAATTTATTCTCACGAAACAGTTGATGCGAACATTATTAGACTGGCATTAAACATTAATACAGAAATCAGCAAGACCGAAAAAAGTAATGTGTTTCATAGTTTTTGGAGACACAAAGATATTTCAATGAGCATGATTAACCAAATTATTAGCACTGGAATTAAAATTTTAAAGAAAAGATCAGAAGTACATGTTGACGAAAAATTTGCTCAAGAATTGCAAAAGGAACTTGATAAAACCGATGAAGAGTTGGCGTTGAGCACCATCATTTCGTCTATGGAAGTAGACAAACGCATTAAACGAACTAAAGAAGGTTTTGGTTTAATGACATGGAGACACATCAACCCAAAAAGTATCAGAGATAAAGCTTATATCATTCTTAAAAGCTCAAAAAAACCTTTGCACTTTGTGGATATCGCAAACAAAATTGCCACTTCAGACTTTGATAAAAAGGTTGTAACTACTCAAGCTGTTCACAACGAGTTAATTCGTTACGATCAATTTGTATTAGTAGGAAGAGGTTTGTACGCACTTAAAGAGTGGGGTTACAAAAAAGGAACAGTTGCTGATGTAATTGAAGACCTATTAAGAAAAAAGAGCCCTTTGACCAAAAAAGAAATTATTGATGGTGTACTTAAGCAAAGACAAGTTAAAAAAGGTACAATCTCTCTTAATTTGCAAAAGAAAGCTCAATTTGTGAGAGTTGGTCGTGCAGTTTACAAGCTAGATGCGTCTAAATCTAAAGACTAATAAAAGCTAAAGGCTAACAATTTCCAAGGAGATGTCCAAGGTAGGGGATTGATTTGTTAATGCTCCCATAGAAACGATATCCACTCCAGAGTTCACATAATCTCTTAGCGAGTTTTGTGTTATCCCGCCCGATGCCTCGAAAAATAAATCGTCCCAAAATCCAAGCTGTTTAATTTCGGATAAAGTTCTTATTATTTGAGCAGTATTAAAGTTATCCAGCAAAATTCCATAAGGTACATGGCTATTATTTCTATGTTTTATATCTCTTAAAATTTGAGCTACCCGCAAAGCCTGGTCGGGCGTTTCCACTTCTACTTCTACAAAAGCTAGGTTTTCTTTGTGTTTGGTAAGTGAAGATAGAAAATGTTGAAAATCTGCAACCGAGCTGGAAACGCCCGCACTTGCAAAGTGATTTTCTTTCACCAAAACAGCATCGGATAAATACACCCGGTGACTCCCGCCGCCGGCTACCACAATAGCTTTCTTATCCAATGGCCCGAAGTAAGTTTTACGAGTCGGGCAAACTAAAACATAGGGGTTAAAGCCGGCGGCTGCCCCTATAATTTCATAAGCCTGAGTGGCCAAACCACCCATTCTTTGCAAAAAATTAACCAAATGTCGCTCAACAAACAGCAAATAATCGGCTTCTCCTTGCAAAAACAAAATTCTTCTACCGCTACGAGCAAATTCACCATCCACAGCATCCGAAAACACATCGGTAATCTGCTTTTGCTGCTTCAAAAACCACATGCTTTCTTCAATTCCAGCCAACATTCCGTCCTGCTTCAGCACCAATTCCGCTTTAACAACACACTTCGCCCTGTCCTTTAAAGTTAGTTTGCTAGTTACATCCTCGCACCCAGCTGGCAAATCCAATTTTGCCTGAAATTCAAAGTAAGCCAAACAAGCCTCTTGATAATTTTTATCGTCAAAGCTCAGCCTATTCCTTAACAAGTGAGAATCTAAAACCTTTTTGCGTCGGTCTAAATCCATTATGAATTTACTGGTAACAAAATTTGTTTATTCTTTTTATTAATCAAAAACATCTTATCCAAAGACTCCCTAGCCTTTACAGCAATATCAAAAGGCACTGTAATTTCATACTCTTCGTTCTCCAAACTATTAATGATCCTCTCTAAAGTGATCTTTTTCATATCATAACACAGGCCACAAACTGTATAGAATTTTTTGTTAGAGTTTTCCTTCATTAAACGCTGAATCATGCCACATTCAGTTAGCACAATATACTCCTCACCATCATCTTCGGTTGCAAATTTTACAATAGCCTCAGTACTTCCAACAAAGTCCGACAACTGCAAAACCTCGTCTCTACACTCCGGATGTGCCAAAATTTTGGCATTCGGCTTCTTTTTCTTCGCCTCCAAAATGTAAGGCGCGGTAATTTTATTATGAATAGGACAAAACCCATCCCAAGCAATTATTTCCTTATCTGGAAGTTGCTTTGCCACAAAACTAGCCAAATTTTTGTCAGGCACCATCAAAATCTGTTTATTAGGAAGCGACTTTACAACTTCAACCGCATTTGACGATGTGCAACAAATATCCGAAGCAGCTTTTACATCGGCTGTTGAGTTCACATAACACACCGTTGCGGCTCCCGGATACTTCGCCTGCTCCTTTATCAATGCCTCGGCCGTTATCATGTCCGCAAGGGCACAACCAGCATCTAAAGCCGGCAAAAGCACCTTTTTATCAGGATTCATTACAGCTGCACTCTCAGCCATAAAATGCACTCCACAAAACACTATAATTTTCGCTTTCATCTCCTGCGCCTTTACACACAGCCCCAAAGAGTCACCAATGTAGTCGGCAACCTCATAAATTTCTGGCCTTTGATAATTATGCACCAAAATAATCGCATCTTTTTCCTTTTTAAGACGCTTAATCTTTTCAATCTGCTCGTTTTGTTCCTTTGTTAGAGCCTTCATAAAGAAGTGATAATGGTTTTAGCCACATCAAAATACAGTTAAGCACCACAAACAGTCAACCCAAGCGAAAATCTAAAACTTAAATCAAACCGTGTACAAATCTCAACCAGAGTGACTTTAAGGCATCAATTGCCACATCAGCCAAAATAGACAAAATACTTCTCAATTCTCTCAGTTTTTTAGCAATATTATTCAATTCAAAGGCGCTTCCTTGTTTTAGACCTACACTAATCAATACCGATCTAGTTTTTAACCATCTCATCTCTTTTTTCAACTCGGCCTCAATTTGGCCTTTCATAGCTACTTCTGTAGGCAAGTTACTCAAAAGTTCAGCCTTAATTTGCGCAATTGTTTTACCTTTTTTAGCAACTCTCTTAGTACTTTTGCCTCCAAAACCCTTGTTTTCGCTCGATTTCTCGCTCACATTCTCTTTTACTCTCTCGTTTGCACCTTCGGTTACACCCTCAATTTGTTCAGCAAAATCAATTGCATCCAATCCAGGAGCAATATCTGCAGCCGTAGAAGACAAAGTCTCCTTAATATCTGGCGATTGATCCACTTTTAAAGTAGATTTAGCAGACGGTATAGATCTCAATTTTTCTTGGTGCCCGTTGTCCATAATAAACACTATGTTATTATCTATTATAAAGGTTCGGCATTATAAATGCAAACCGTAATTTTGTCAAATGTTTCCAATGTATTCATATTTATTGTAGAATTCCCAAAACGATTTGTAAACCATGAATATGAAAGAAAATCAAAATACTTTAGAAAAGGCATACGAGGCATCTAGCGTGGAGGATCAAATTTACGCAACTTGGGAGAAATCAGGGCATTTTACGCCAAAACCAGACCCAAAAAAGAAGCCATTTACAATTGCCATGCCACCTCCAAACGCAACTGGACAATTGCATTTAGGGCACGCGGTAATGTTGGCGCTTCAGGACATTATGGTTAGATATCACCGCATGAAAGGGGACTCAACTTTATGGATACCAGGCACAGATCACGCGGCTATTGCAACTCAAAATAGAGTGGAAAAACTAATCGCCGAAGAAGGTTTAACCCGTCATTCATTGGGTAGAGCAAAATTTTTAGAGCGAGTAAAAGAATTTGTGGCAGACTCACAAAGCACAATTAGAAACCAAGTTAAAAAAATGGGAGCAAGTTGCGACTGGACTCGCGAACGCTACACTCTTGATGAAGGCTTATCCGAAGCCGTTGAAGCTGTTTTTATTAAAATGTACAAAGACGGCCTCATTTATAGGGGGAACCGTATTGTAAACTGGTGCGTACGATGTAATTCAACCCTGGCAGACGACGAAGTTGAATATAAAGAGGAAAAAACCAACTTCTACTACTTTAAATTTGGGCCCTTTAGCATTGGTACCGTGCGGCCGGAAACAAAATATGCCGATAAAGTAGTGATAGTTCACCCAAAGGACAAACGCTACAAAAAATGGCACAACAAAAAAATGATGATTCCGTGGATCGATGGAGAGGTAGAAATGCATGTTATTGCAGACGAGGCTGCGGATATGGAAATGGGCTCGGGTGCAATGACAATCACACCTGCTCATAGTTTTGTGGATTTTGAGTTGGCTCAAAAATACAAAATCGCAACCATGAATATCATTGGCGAAGATGGTTGTTTAACAAGTAATGCTGGACCTTTTAAAGGAATGCCGGTTAAGCAAGCTCGTGAAGAATTTGTTAAAATTTTGAAAAAGAAAAAGCTAGTAGAAAAAATTGACGAAGAGTATGTGCATAATGTTTCGGTTTGTTACCGTTGCGGAACAACTATTGAGCCACTTGTATCCAAACAATGGTTTATTGACGTAAACAAAAAAGTGATTTCTCGAGGAGGAAAAAAGCTTTCTTTAAAAGAAGCTTCCATTGAAGTGATTAAAAAGAAGGAAATTGAAATAGTGCCAAAGCGATTTGATAAAACCTATTTTAATTGGATGGAAAATTTACACGACTGGTGTATTAGCCGCCAAATTTGGTGGGGCCACAGAATCCCTGCTTGGCACAGCGACATTTCAAACGAAATTAAAGTACAAAAAGATCAGCCAAAAGAAACAGCAAAAACAGGTAAATGGAAGCAAGACCCAGACACTTTGGATACTTGGTTTTCCTCGGCTTTATGGACTTTTTCAACCCTAGGTTGGCCAAAAAAGACCAAAGATTTGGAGTATTTTCACCCAACTTCAGTACTAGAAACTGGCCACGACATTTTATTTTTCTGGGTTGCTCGTATGATTATTATGTCGCTTTATGCCATGGAAGAAATTCCATTTAAAACAGTATACCTGCACGGAATTTTAACCGACAAAGAAGGTAGAAAAATGAGTAAATCGCTGGGAAATGGCATCGATCCACTTGATATGATTGCAAAATACGGTACAGACGCAGTACGTTTAAGTTTGGTGATTGGCGGTGCAGCCGGCAACAGCATGAGTATTTACGAAGAAAAAATTGGCGGATACAGAAACTTTGTAAACAAAATTTGGAATGCAGCTCGATTCGCTTTAATGAATTTGGAATCAAGTGATCTAAAAGTAGAATTTTCAAAAGATGCAATTAAAACTAAGGCCGACAAATGGATACTAAGCAAACTTCAACGCTTAATTAAAGAAGTTACAGACGACATAGAAGCATTTAGATTTTCGGATGCCGGAACCAAAATTTACGAATTCACTTGGGGCGAATATTGTGACTGGTACTTAGAAATATCCAAAGGTGACTTAATTTCTAAACCAGTTTTAAAGCATGTACTGGAAACACTTTTGACACTTTTACACCCATACACACCATATGTTACAGAAGTATTATGGGGTAAACTGAGCAAGAAAAATCTGCTGATGATACAAGCCTGGCCTCAAGCCGATAAAGCGCTGATTTTTAGCAAAGAAGAAAAAGAACTCGAACTTGTAAAAACAATAATCACAAAAATAAGAAGCGCAAAAAAGGAAATGAAGATTGATCCAGTTAAAAAAATTAACGCAGTTATTTACTCTGAGCACAGCAAAATTTTTGAAGAATATCGAGATCCAATTGTAAGAATGGCCAGACTAGACCAACTAACAATTGCCAAGGACGGTGAAAAAATTCATAACGCAATTAGCATTTTCCATAAAAACACCAAAGTCTATTTGCCAATGGAAGGAATTGTAGACTTAAAAATGGAACGAGAACGACTTGAAAAAGAAGTAAAAAATAAGGAGGGTGCAATCGCTGGTATTGACGCTAAACTGAGCAATAAGGGGTTTTTAGCTCAAGCTCCAAAGGATTTGGTTGAAAGAGAAAAAGAGCGCAGAAATCATATTGCCAACGAACTTGATCAGTTGAAACAAAAAATATCAGAAATTCAATCATAATTAAGTTATATGTTTTTTAGAGACCCATATAAGGATCAATTAGTTAAGCGCATAGAAACATTAATAGCAGGGGGCAATTTTGAAAAAGCCAACAATTTATGTTTGGAAGTTTTAGAAAAAGAACCGGACGACGCAGATATGATTCGTTTAGTAGCCCTAATTGAACAAAGAGTGCAAAGCGAAAATGAAAAGCGCATAGACGATGTTTTGCAAGAACTAGAACCACTCTGGAAGCAAGCAAAGTATCTGGAAATTATTCAACGATTAACAGATGTTAAAAAATACTCAAAAGATTACGCTCCGCTACTACAAGCCATGAGCAAGGCACAGAGTGAGTACAGGAAAATTGCTGAAAATAATGCTAAAGAAGAGTTTAAAAAAATAGAAGTTGAGTTTGAAGAACTATTAAAGGAAAACAGACTAGATGAGGTGGTTTCCAAGTGTATTGAAATTGAAAATAGCCAGTTAAAAACACCGGAAATGCTAGCAATGGCTGACAAATTCAAGCTTAAGGTAGTAGATATTCAGTTAAATAATAGTAAAGACTTAATAAAGTCAGATAATTACGACGAAGCATTAAGCTATTTGGAGAATTTAAAAAATATCGCTCCACGATACGAAAAGTTACACAACCTTATTGAGGAAACCAAGTTTAGGCGTGTAAATAACATTAGTGCAGAACATCAAGAAACAGCCTACAAGGCGGTTGATAATGTTAAAGACCTCCTAAGACTAGAAAAGTACGAAGAAGCCTACCAGGCAGCCCAGGAGCTTGTTGTTTATAATCCAAACAGCAAAATAGCCAAACAGTTATTAAAAGAAAGTGAAAGCAAATTTAATAACCAATTACGAGACGAAATTGTCGCCCAAATCGAAAAAGACAAGCCAGCTTTAAAAGACGACTACCAAAAAAATAAAGACAACTATAAAAGAATTTAAGCTAGTTGATATCGCTTTCTACCAACTCTTATAAACTCTGGGTGATTTTTAAGAGAAAGACTAATTGTAATTGGCTTAACCTTACGCTTCTCCAAAACTTTCTTAACAATATCGGCTTCACTCATCACCTTTTTCTTTTTTAACAAAGATATAATAACATCTTTAGTTGTTCCATGCTCGTAACCCCATTCCTCAAGTGCATAAATACCTCTTCCAATTAATACAAATTGCGGATAACGAATCAGTTCATTATGTACAGCCTGCAAATTAACACTCTTATCATCAAAATCATGAGTCATAATTTGGTTGGCAATATCAACAAAGTGCATCGACTTTTGCTCATTTCGCAACACAAAAAATATCTTATCTCTTAATGTTTTAGGGTTGATATGACGCCACTTAATCAAACCAATAGCATCATGTAAAACTTTAATTTCTTTACTAACTGTAAAAATAGAAATCAACAAATCTTTAGAAACATCTTTCTCCATCTTTAAATCCTCCGTAAACACTTTGTGCAACTCGTCAATCATTACCACATTATTTCTTTTTGAAAGATACTTCATAGCTTTAGAAGTAATAGTTTGCACATCTTTTTGAGGTATTGTTTGCAATGCAACAAAAGGATGAAAATCAATTGTGTTACCAGTTAAATACATATCTTCCGACAACACAACAGCCAAACGAGCTGAACTTTTATTCATAAAAGTCGCCGCCTCTGTGTCGTTAATCATTTTTGAAAACAAAATATCTTCTCTTAGTAAACCTCCAGAAGCCTCCAAAATACTTTTAATATGTTCCTGAATATTTACTAAACTCGTACTAAAAACATTGCGCCTCAATTTTGTTAGAGCGTTTTTTTCAATCTGACGAACTCTTTCACGAGTTACAGTAAAGCGTTTTCCAATGGCATCCAAAGTTAAACGACCCTTACCAGTGAAATCAAATCTATTAGTTACTACAAACTTTTCTTTTTCCGACAGCAAAAGCATCAACTTGTCGACGGCTTCGTCAACATTCTGAAAAACATCTTCTACTTGCGATTCGGTGTCCATAAAGCTAGTAAATATCTAAGCAGAAGAATAAATTTTAAAACAAAAATTGAAAAGCAAAAGGTCTTGTGCGATGCACTAAATGATTTCTAATTCGATAAAATTAGCACACTAAACATCCATCATATAACCAAAACCGTGAACAGTTTTTATAAATTTATCTGGCGCCTTTGAGTTGAGTTTTCGCCTTAGCTTAGCCACATGAACATCTATGGTGTTTGTAAAAATATTCTGATTTCTATCCCAAACATTATCTAATATTTGATTTCGCGTTAAAGCGCGCGATCTATTTCTCATAAAAAATTCCAACAAACAAAACTCCTTATTGGAAAGACTAAGAGGCACACCCTCCACAACCGCACCACGCACATTAAAATCCAATATAACATCACAAACTTCCAACCTATTCACTTCACTTGGCGTGTGCTTCATAAAAATGTGATTCCGAGTAATTAGTGAAATTTCATCAAAATTAAATGGTTGCGCAAAAATTAAATCAAACTTTTTTTCAAGTCCACTCACCAAATGAGGCTCTGACTCCCAAAGCAAAACTTTTACACCTTTAAACAAAGAAAAAGGTAGTTGGTTAACAAAATCAGCCGAACTAGAAATAACCAAATAGGCATCAAAATTTTGTGAAAGCAAAGTGTTTTGAATCTCTGAATAAATATACCTAATTTGCAAATTACTATTTGCCAAACAATCTCTAAAACCTTCACCACGCTTGATGGACTCACACAACAAAGCCGTACTATGCATTTTTAAGGGTTAAATAACTTTGCATTATATATCCAAAGAAAAGGATATTTACAACATAGCCAAACATTCAACGCTTTATACACAACAAATTAACGCCTAAACAAATGTTGTCTTGGAAAATACAACATTATTAGCTAATCTTAGGGAGATTCTTAACTTAAAAATATATGGCCGACGATAATAAACAACAAGTACAAGTGAAAATTGGTGAAGACAAGGAGCTTGGTAGCTATGTTAATGCTGTATCTGTACATGTTAATCAAAACGAAGTCGTTTTAGATATGGGGTATGTTTTACCAAACAGCAACCCAACAACTATTAAAGTGGTTGAAAGAGTAAACATGAGCCACAAAACTGCTGAGTCGTTTATGAATGTACTTTCCAATGCAATGCTAGACTGGAGAAACAAATCTGCCGAAAAACCACAACAATAAAAACAGCAATTATATGAAAGTGGTTGTACAAAGAGTTAGCTCTGCCCAAGTAACAATTGATGCAAAAGTGGTGGGCAAAATTAGTAGGGGATTAATGGTACTAATAGGCATAACTCACGATGACACGCAGGTAGACGCAGATAAACTTGTGAGCAAACTAATCAATCTTAGGCTTTTTCCCAGCGAGAAGAGTGAATTTGATTTCTCAATTATAGATACAAAGGCCGAAGTTCTTGTGGTTTCGCAATTTACTTTGTATGGCTCAACCGCAAAAGGCAGGAGACCAGATTTTTTTGATGCTGCAAAGCCCGAAATAGCCAAGCCACTTTGCGATTATTTTGTTGAACAGCTAAGGCAAAATGATGTAAAAGTAGAAACAGGTGTATTTGGTGCCGATATGCAGGTAGAATTAGTTAACGATGGGCCAGTTACACTCATTATAGAAAGCAAATAGTATTTAATCATTTTAGCATGGAGCGAAAAGTTGATATGGAAAAAATAGTAAGTTTAGCAAAAAGACGCGGATTTGTTTTTCAAGGCTCAGAAATTTATGGAGGATTAGCCAATACATGGGATTACGGACCATACGGCTCACTACTAAAAAAGAATATAAAAGATTTTTGGTGGAACAGCTTTGTGCAAAAACGCCAAGACATTGTAGGGCTAGATGCAGCCATTTTAATGAATCCAAAAACTTGGGTAGCATCGGGTCATGTGGCATCATTTAGCGATCCACTAATGGACTGTTTAAAGTGTAAAGAAAGAATAAGAGGCGACAAATTGATTGAAGAGAACCTAGGAATAGAGGCGGCAGCAGGCAAAAGCCTGGAACAGGTTTCACAAATCATTAAAGAAAATAATTTAAAATGTCCAAAGTGCGGAGAAACTGATTTTACAGAGGCGCGTTCATTTAATTTAATGTTTGAAACGCACCAAGGTGTAATTAAAGACGAAGGTGCACTTGTATATATGAGGCCAGAAACCGCTCAAGGTATTTTTGTGAATTTTAAAAATGTTCAGCAAACAAGCCGAAAAAAGGTGCCTTTTGGAATTGCCCAAATAGGTAAAGCCTTTAGAAACGAAATCACACCAGGAAATTTTATTTTTAGAACTCGCGAATTCGAACAAATGGAAATTGAGTATTTTATCAAACCAGGAACCGAAAAAGAAATATTCGCACAATGGAAGGAAGATGTGCAAAATTGGTTTTTAAGTTTGGGTGTTAAAAAAGACCATTTACGCTTTAGAGAACATGAAAAAGACGAGTTGTCTCATTATTCTTCAATGACATTTGATGTTGAATATTTATTTCCGTTTGGAGGTAAAAAAGGTGAAGTTTGGGGAGAATTAATGGGGCTTGCCTACAGAGGTTGCTACGATTTAACTCAGCATCAAGAGCATTCTGGCAAAGACATGAGCTATTTGGACCCAGAAACAAACGAAAAATACATTCCACATGTTATTGAACCGTCTTTTGGTATGGATAGAACCGTTTTAACTGTTTTACTAGACGCCTACGACGAAGACACAGTGGACGGTGACGAAAGAGTGGTGATGCGCTTTAAACCAAGTATAGCGCCAATTAAGGCGGCCATTTTACCACTAATGAAAAAGGATGGGCTTGCCGAGAAAGCACAAGAAATAGTGGATAAATTAAGCGAAAAATACATGGTAGATTACGATGAAAGCGGATCTATTGGTAAAAGATATCGTCGCCAAGATGAAATTGGTACACCGTTTGCCTTTACTGTTGATTACGACACCATGGAAGACGGAACTGTAACCATGAGAGATCGGGATACAACCGAGCAAACTCGTATGAAAATTGAAGATATAGACAAGTTTTTGGCGGAGAAATTAGTGTAAATTCATAAAAAATTAACATACTCAGGCTAGCTTATAATAAACTAGCTTGTTTATGTTGAAACCAAGAGAAAAATTAGAATTGTACGGTGTAAAAAACCTCGAAAATCACGAACTATTAAGTTTAATATTTTCGCATGGCACTAAAAAGGAAAGCGTGTTTGAAATCTCTAAAAAAATAATAGGAGAAAGCGGATTTTACTCAGCAAAATACCCAAAAAGTTTAAGCGCATGCCAAAGCCAATTTGATATTAACAAAGTCCATGCGGGGCAGTTTTTAGCTACAGTAGAGCTGGGAAGACGACTGTTTAGCAAAAAAGAGGTGCATATTCGCAATGCAAAAGAGGCCTTTGAGTACCTGTGTGACATGAAAAAACTTAAAAAAGAGGTATTTAGAGGTATATATTTATCTACAAGCCTCGAAATACTGGCCGACGAGGTAATATCAATTGGCAGTTTAGACAAAAACATCATTCACCCTCGAGAAGTATTTGAACCAGCCTTTAGCAATCACGCTTACGGGCTTATAATTGCGCATAATCATCCGTCTGGCGAGGCTCAACCCAGCGATGAAGACATTAAAATCACTCAAGAGCTTGTTAAAACAGCAAAAATGATGCAAATAACGCTTATAGATCACATAATTATTGCCAACAAGGGCAGTTTTAGTTTTAAAGATGCCGGCATACTACATAAGTAGGCTACAGGATTGTTTTTTTAAGCTATTTATGGTACAATTTAGGGAAATTTAAAACAAAAACTTGCTAGAATTCATCAACAAATTTATTCCCAAAGGTCTTACAAACTTAGTAATGGCGCATCCTTGGCTTATACTAGGGCTAATTGTCGGGCTATACCTACTGTTTAAAATTGCACTAAAAGTTGTACGAATAGCTTACGACCTACACTCTGCAAAAAGTTTAGTGTATTTAAGAATTACACAACCCCGTAAAGAGTCACAAAAAGATAGGGAAACAGATGTGGAAAAGGATTTTAGAGAAAAAGTTGCGATTATGGCTCAATTCTACCGAAATATAAATGAAATTCGTGAGTTAAATTTATGGAACTCAATTAAGTCGAGAGTTTTGAGGTCGGACAAAATAACCTTCGAAATGATTTGCCAAAATAAAATAGTGGATTTCATCATAGTTTGCCCCAAGGAGTACCAAAGCTTAATAGAAAAACAAGTAACCTCATACTATTCAGATTCCGATATTCAAGAAGTGGAACCATACGACATGCACATACCAGGTAACAAAATGAAAATCTTTCATGCATACTTGGCAAATGCATTTTGGTATCCAACTAAAACTTTTAAAACAGTAGAAAGCGATCCCCTAAACGATATGACAAATGTATTTTCGCAGTTAGAAAGTAACGAAAAAGCGGGGATTCAAATAACACTAAGACCCAAAAGTCAAAAATGGAGAAAGATTGCCGAAGATAAAGGTGAAATGTTATTTAGAGGTAAAAAAACAGAAAGCAGGCTAAAAAACATTCCGATTTTGGGAGCATTATTTAATGTGCTTTTTGGCGTATTTTTTGGCGCAGACAAGGTTCAACAATACAACCAAGGAGGCGGAGGAGCAGCAGAAGAGCAAAGTGGATATGTGCGTATGCTTCAAACAAAAGAAGAATCGGCCAAATTAATTGGTGAAAAAGCCAATCAAGTTGGTTTTGATGTAGTAATTAGGGTGTTTGCATCTTCACCCACAAAGGCTAAGGCAATTGATATTACAAACAGTATTATAGTTAGTTTGAACCTATTAAAAGACGCTGCTGCCAACTGGTACCAAACTAAGCGAGTGTTTTTACTAGACTCATTAAATAACGCTTGGATGAGCTTTAACTATAAGCATAGAATTTTGTATTCAAGATTTGGACTAATAGGAGAAAAAATTTCAACACTAGTGCCAGAGGAATTAGCATCTTTGTACCATTTTCCAAACAGCAGATACAACTTTAGCCCCTCAATGAGATGGTTAAAATACAAGATTTTGCCACCACCAGAAGATATGCCAAACGACGGCATTCTACTTGGCTACAACACATATAGAGGTAACCGCAAAGATATTCACTTTATCAAAAAAGACAGAGGCAGACATCACTACATTATTGGTAAATCTGGTTCTGGTAAATCTACCATTTTAAGTTACATGGCGCGCCAAGATATTCAAAATGGTGATGGTGTTTGCGTAATTGACCCACATGGAGACCTTGTAGAAGAGCTATTACAATTTGTACCAAAGGAAAGAGCAAAGGATATAATTTACTTTACTCCTGCCGATATTGAGCGCCCAATGGGTTTGAATATATTAGAGGCAGATACACCCGAGCAGCAAGATTTAGCGTCAAGCCAGGCAACAGAGATTTTTATTAAACTATTTGGTGACGAAATTTTTGGACCTCGTATTCAGCATTATTTCCGTAATGCATGTTTAACATTAATGTCCGATAAAGATGAAGGCGCAACACTAATTGATGTACCGCGCATGTTTGTAGACGAAGCGTTTATGAAATACAAAGTTTCCAAGGTAACAAATCCAGTAGTTAAGTCGTTTTGGGAGCATGAATATGCCAATACAGGCGATAGAGAAAAACAAGAAATGATACCATATTTTAGTGCCAAATTTGGTCCATTTATTACCAATTCAATTATGCGTAATACAATTGGTCAAAGCAAATCGGCCTTCAATTTTAGAGACTGTATGG
Source organism: Candidatus Altimarinota bacterium (assembly GCA_044228405.1). Lineage (GTDB taxonomy): Bacteria > Patescibacteriota > Gracilibacteria > UBA1369 > JBGAUX01 > JBGAUX01. Next base: position 33,917 of record JBGAUX010000006.1, read on the forward strand.
ATAACAAAAAAATCCTTTTGGTGAACTTATCAAAGGGTAAAATTGGTGATTTAAATACACAGTTATTAGGATTAATACTTGTTGCTAGAATACAAATGGCAGCAATGAGCCGTGCCGATATTCCAGAGAAAGACAGAAAAGATTTCTTTTTATATGTAGATGAGTTCCAAAACTTTGCTACAGATAGTTTTTGTTCAATTTTATCAGAAGCAAGAAAATACCATTTGGCACTTATTATGGCTCACCAATATATTGGACAGCTAACAGTGAGTAAATTTGGTAACAGTAGTACACAAATTCGTGATGCGGTTTTTGGTAACGTTGGTACATTAACTTCATTCAAAATCGGTGCCGAAGACGGAGAATACATGGCAAAAGAATTCGCCCCAGTATTATCGGAACAAGATTTAATTAACATAGCCAACTATAAAGCTTATATAAAATTAAACATCAAAGGTACAACTTCTCGTCCATTCTCACTAGATACAATCTACGATTTATCTCAAGCAAATCCAAAGGTTGCCGAAATTTTACGAGAATACTCTCGAGTAAAATATGGTCGTAAAAAAGAATTTATCGATCAAGAAATTGCTGCTCGAATTGGTATCGACTTGGGTGCAGGCGAAGATTTAAGTGAAAAAGTAAAAACAGAAATTCCCGAAATAGCTGCAGACACCCCAGCAGACACAACTCCCCCAAGCACAAATATATAATTTAATGTAATATATTTAGGCTGAATCTATTATATGAATGAAAAACTAACATTAGAGCAAGAAAAAGAACTCACCGAAAAAGCGAAGACAGATTGGTCGGCCTTTGAAGTATTGTATAACGCCTACTCAGAAGAAATACATTATTATCTAATGAAGCGGCTAGGATCAAAAGAATTGGCCGAAGACATAACATCGGAAACATTCACTAAAGCCCTAGAAAATATAAAAAATTTTAAATGGAAAGGAGTACCGTTTAGAGCTTGGCTGTACAGAATAGCAATCAATTGCGCGAATCAAAACTATCACAAATCGAACAAAGAAGTACCAATAGACATAGATTTTTTAGCACAAATAAAAGGTGACGACGGCGCAAAAATAGGTGAAGACATGGACAAGAATGCAGAAAAAGAAAAATTGAAAAATGCACTAGCAAAATTAAAGCAAAAAGAGCGGACAATAATTGAATTACGATACTTTCAAGAATTATCATACGAAGAAATTGCACAAGCAATGAATATGACAGTTACACTAATAGGAGTGCGCATACATCGAATTCTAAAAAAACTACAAGCACACATATGATTGATAAAAAACCAACAGGGTTTGAAAACATAGAAGAATCACTCAAAAAACTTGGTGAAAATACGCCAAGTAACAAGATTGATGCAGCGTTTAGCCAAGAGCTCAAAAGTAAATTGCGTGATGATTTTTTGTTAAAAGGTGAAAGCGAAGAAAAGACAATCATAGATAAATTAATAGAGGGATTGAGCGCCTGGAGCAAAATGCCAATTTGGTCGGCAATTGGAGCTTCGGTTGCAGTTATATTAATAGTTTTGAATTTTGGTCCGAAAAAAATTGTTGAAGAAATGAAAGTAAACCAACAAGAGCAAATGGCGGAAAGTACTGTTGAAGACTCGTATACTGATGCAGATTTAAGCGAAACAAGCCAGCCAGAGGCCAGCAAGGTGAAGCGCAATACAAACAACAAAGTAGCAAACACTACAGCTACACAAACACAGCTAGCGGAAACATCTGTGGAGCCAATGGCACCACAAGAGGCATCAACTATGCCAGCTCAAGCAGACTATGCAAATACTGCAGATACTTCGGACACAGCCGAGGGCGACACACAAATGATGATGAGTTTAAAACAAACAGAAACTATTTATGAACTAGAAATAAACATAGCAGGGGACATATACCAAGAAGTTACAAAGCTCGAGGAGGCACTTAATGCCGTTGCAGACTCCAGATATACAGAAACAAGCATACTGAGCGAAACATCTGCCAATATAGAGCTTAGAATTGAGGTAAGTAACAAAGACTCCGTGTTAGCAATCTTACGAAAATACGCCATTAACGGCAAGGTGTCTGGCGAAAGTAGTCTAAATTCGGCAAACAATAATGAGTTGAAAATACACATTAATGTTCGCTCCGAATAATTTGCAATGAGTGTATGGTAGCAGGAGGCGGGCTCGAACCGCCGACCTCGGGCTTATGAGTCCCGCGCTCTAACCAACTGAGCTACCCTGCCACGCTAAATCGCACTCAGGAATTGTATGTATTAGAGCTTGAAAGATCAAGTGTTATTTATTTAACCCTAACTCCACCATAAGCATCCTTCCGCGTTGCAGGAGCACCCAACTCTGTCCCTCTTTGAATTAGCTCCAAAACTCTTTCCTGCTCAGCTCGCTTCTTTGCCTGAGCTTTACTTAGTTCATCCAATGCATCAGTGGTCACAACAGATTTTCTTTGAAGGAAAGCCCACTCTAAAATCCTCCTTACTTTTTTAACAATTCCAATATCTTTCTTTGATTTGTCTGCAAAACTAACACATTTTTCTAACTCGCTAACAACCCCAGTGGCATCAACAGGAGTAATACTAGTGGGTTGTTGACTAGTGCTACTCGAACCACCATAACCAGGCCGCACATCAATAGGCACTATATCTTTTGTTGGCACAGTTGAAGCCCCAACTCGTATGCCGGGCAGTGGCGTAGCCGCATTTGGCTGAAAAGATGGTTTAGGTGTTAGAACAGGCGTAAAAGTAGGCAACTCTCCATTAAGAGCATCATGCAAACATTTAGCAACTTTCATGTCAGTTTGCTCTATACTCAAACTTTGTACATCTAGCTTCCCTTTCCCCTTGGGTTTTTTAGGTTTTACACTTATAGAACGTCCCTCCAAACAGGCATCAACTGCATCAGCTGACAATGTAGGTATATTAGTAGCTTTAAGCGCAACAGTTTTATCAACACCCTCCAAAGAAAGGCAACTCTCATCATTTCCATCAGCACAAAGTGCTTCAAGCACCAATTCATTGGTGAATCTCGTCAAATCAGCTGATAACTTGTTACTCTTACAAGCCTCCAAAGCAGCAAGTGCCCTCTGATGATCTTGAGGACTTAGCATAACTGGTTGTGCAGGAGTCGCTTCTGCGTTTGCGCGCCCACCTGGAACAAGTGACGCCATTAGCGCAGCACCAGCCACTAAAGCATAGCGGGTATAATTACTTGGAGTATTCATATTGTAATTGTTAATTAATTTTATCGAAATTATGTATATAATGTATTTTACTTGAGTTTTCCATGTACTATTTCATCGGCAAGCTAGCGTATATTAAAAATAAAAGCCATGCCAATCCCTTTTTTTACCATTTTTAAGTGTAAAATCAGAATCAGGACGAGCAGGCTGTTTCTCCTCAGGCTGATCATCAACACCAACTTGCTCTAAACCCACATATCCACTCGGCCTCACTTCAGGATTTAAAGCTTTCCTAATTATTTCTTCTAATGCAATTCTAGCTTTACTAGTTTTCGTTCCGGTAATTATTTTCAGTCTATCTAAAAAACCACTAAATTTGGCAGTTACCCTATTATTTTCACTAGCTACACCTAAACATTGCGTAAGTTCATACGCTACTCTGTCATCCCCTAAATTGTCCAATAATCCAATCGCAGAGCCAAGGCCAGGTTTCACACCAGGGTAGATATCCTTTCCATCCGCAATTCCAGTTAAATCATTTGAAGGATTATCTTTACTAGGTCTACGCATAGACTGCATCCAGTCAGAAGCAAGCGACTCAGACACTACACACTGAGCAGCCCTCTGTGGATTATCATTTGAGTCAATACACTCTAAAATACGATCCTGTGCATGACGACTAACATATGAGACAGGTGGATTTAAACAAGCTACAGTCGGTGTTTGATTTGTAGCACATGAAGACAAGTTATAAGTCTCTCCAATACCATCATCAATTTCACTTCTAGTATCAGCAACATGCTTTAAACAGAGCGCTAAAGCAGCCCTATTATCAATACCACCCCTAGTGGGAGTTTTTGCAATGCCGTCTTGTGAAGGTACAACACTAGCAAGCAACATTGCCGCACCAACACCAGCTTTTCCTACCTGTCGTCCAATATTATTTAACATAGTAATTTAGTTATAAAACCAAGTCGAAGCAAGATTTTACACCCTAAGCTTATTTTGTCAAGTTTCTTATACATTCATCTACAAATTCGGCAGTATTTGCCTTTACACAGCCATCTTCAAAAATATCGCCAGTACGATGAGTTGTAGTAGCCTTTTTAACTGCTTCTTCAATACAAATAGCCTCATCCAGCATGCCAAAAGAGTATTTAAGCATCATCGCAGCCGAAAGCAGCAT
>JBGAUX010000070.1:0-1539 GCA_044228405.1 Candidatus Altimarinota bacterium
AATTGATGCAGTAGCGTTTGGTTGCACCTTCATCAAACACATGACCTAAATGCGAGCCACAGCGGTTGCAAACAACCTCTGTGCGACTCATGCCGTGGCTTTCGTCTGTGTGGTGTTCAACTTTGTCTTGGGCGGTTGGTGAAAAAAAGCTTGGCCAGCCAGAGCCTGAGTCATATTTAGTGTCGGATGAAAATAATTCTTCTCCACAAGCGCCACAGGTGTACATGCCGGTTTCGTGATTTTTGTAGTACTTGCCTGAAAATGCGGCTTCGGTGCCTTTTTGACGCAAAATTCTATAGTCTTCGGGCGAGAGAATTTTCTTCCATTCTTCATCGGTTCTAACAATTTTTTCGGGGGTCATGTGAAAGGGGTTAAATGTGGCAAGAGCCGAGGCCACGATTCATTAAATATTTTTGATGATACTCTTCGGCGCGATAAAAGGGCGCTGAGGGCACAATTTCGGTGACGATTGGGTTTTTCCAGCGGCCGGATTTTTCCATTTCTTGTTTTGAGGCCTCGGCAATTTTTTGTTGCTCGGGCGTTGTGTAAAAAATGGCTGAGCGATATTGGTCGCCAACATCGGGGCCTTGGCGATTTGGAGTGGTTGGATTGTGTGATTTCCAGAAAATTTCCAGGAGTTTTTGATATTCAACTTGGGCGGGGTCGAAAAAAATGCGTACGGCTTCGGCATGGCCGGTTGAGTGGCTGCAAACTGCTTCGTATGTGGGCTTTTCGGTTTGTCCGCCTGTGTAGCCAACTTCGGTGTCTATTACGCCGGGCAGAGTGCGAAAAGTTTCTTCCACTCCCCAAAAACAGCCTGCTCCAAAAATTGCTGTTTCAGTTTTTGTGGGCTTGGTGGTGGCGGATGTGTGCTCTGTGTCTGGTGTGCCCGCGCCGGATGCGCTGTTCATGGGAAAAATTAAGTGGTCTTTATTATATATGAAAGCTTGCCAATGTAAAGTGAACTTTACATTGTGGTGTGTTGTGGGCTTGGGTGCTGGTCGACCTGCACACAAGTTTTTATCATCATTTTTGTTGCCATTCCTGGCTGGCTAGGCTAATTTAAGCGGGCTTGCAAAAGCCCTGATAGTTCAATGGTAGAACACGCCCATGGTAAGGGCGAAATATGGGTTCGATTCCCGTTCGGGGCTCCAGTGGCTAACTCAAAATCAAATTTCCATTCTCAATTACCATTTCACGATGTGGAGCTTTAATGATGCATTTGATATTACTCTCAACTCCGAGCCTAGTTTTTGCCAATTGCACTCCTGATAGAGCAGTGTCCAGAGTCAACCGTCTTTGATCATATTCAAAAAATCCTAAAACATCAGAACCACCTTTTGCACATCTTCTCATAAATTCCGCAAAAATACCTTTGCAGGTTACTCTAAGTTTTTCGGGATTAGGTTCATTGCTATCAATATCACTTTCTACCTTGCATCCGCCAGTATCTCCGCATTGAGTATTGCTAAAGTTGTACATTGGATCGTGCGCAACAATATTCTCATGCGCAAATTGAAGCATGGTCATCCTGCATTG
>JBGAUX010000071.1:0-1024 GCA_044228405.1 Candidatus Altimarinota bacterium
ATCTGATCCAGCGGACGTGCCAGCCAGGCTTCAGCTTCATTAATATCAGCAAAAATCTTCATGGCTGAAGCTGCTTCTGGTAACGATTCAGCCGCCACATTGCGAATCGCATCCGCAACGGATTGGTCTGCCACCACAACCGCCACGCGGATATTGCGTGCAGATGGGTCACTGTTTGCATCCACTGCCATGCGGATTGCTTTTTCAGGGATTTGTTTTACCGCCCGCAGGTCATATAAGTTGCGAGTGCGGCGGTCTGCTTCAAGTAAATGCTCCAGTGCAAAATCGTGCCAGTGTGTAAGCGTGGCATCTGACAGATCGGTGAACGTCAATGTCATACCGCCATCACCGCGGCGGATCACGGAATAGCCAACATCGGAAGTAGGGTACCAGTTCAGTGGTTTGGATTCAGTCATGGGTTCTCTCCTGTCTAATAATGCGATTATAACGCAGGCTTAAAATTATTTTTCATTTTTGGGAATCACATGCTATAATGTCGGTCACCCGGGCGCTTAGCTCAGTTGGTTAGAGCACCTCGTTTACACCGAGGGGGTCGGGGGTTCGAGTCCCTCAGCGCCCACTAAAATCCTGCAAAAGCAGGATTTTTTCGTTTAAATCCACTTTCCTCCTCTGCTATAATCTCTTTTATGATTCTTATTACTGGTGCAACAGGTTTTATCGGACGTGCGGTGGTGCGACAGCTCTCATCCATTGGATATCCGCTGCGGACGTTGATCCGCCCTTCGCCGCGTACGCCGAAATTGCCGAAAGGCGTTCCTGTGGAAGTGGCGGTGGTGTCCCTTGCGGATGTGCGCGGTTTGCGCGCGGCATTGCGCGATGTGGATACCATCATCCACCTTGCCAGTGCGGAGAATCAAGGCAGCCGTGGGAATCTTTTGGTGGCAGATATTCAAGGCACGGAAAATCTCGTTGAGGCCGCATCAGATGCGGGCGTGGACAGGATCGTGTATCTCAGTCATATTGGTGCGGCGCGCGCTTCGGGTTATCCCGCTTTCAAGGCAAA
>JBGAUX010000007.1:0-5043 GCA_044228405.1 Candidatus Altimarinota bacterium
GTTGTATTTGGAGCAGTACTAAGCCTTTTAATCCAGCTCCCCACCATCTACAAGCTTGGTTTTAGATACAAGCCAGTTTTGCAAATCAAAAACAATCCAGATCTCAAACAAATGTTCAAACTGGTTGTCCCCCGCATTATGGGCGTATCTGTTGTTCAACTAAATCTTATATTTGATAGTTTTTTGGCATCAATGCTTTTTACAGGAAGCCTTACAATTTTCAACTATGCCTACAATTTAAATAGCCTGCCCCTGGGTGTAATAGGAATATCCTTCGCAGTAGCATCTTTTAGCACCCTTTCAACTTTAATATTCGAGGAAAAACTTCAAGAATTTAAACAGGAAATATCAAAGAATATCTCAAATATACTATTGCTAGTAATTCCATCCATACTCGGATTAATCATTCTCAGAAGTGAAATTGTAAATGTGGTTTTAGGAGGCGGTTCATTTACCAATGTAGACAAAATCCTCACATCAAACACACTCGCTTTTTTTAGCATTGGTTTATTTGCCCACAGCTTAGTACCCTTAATTGGAAGATGTTTTTATTCAATGCACAACACAAAAACACCATTTTACATCAGTCTAGGAGTGTTTTTAGCAAATATCGTAATGAGCTTAACATTCATTTTTGTATTTGATTTAAGTATTTACGGTCTAGCATTAGCAAATTCGCTGGCAGGAATCATAAACCTATCTTTTTTAGTATATTTTTTGAAGAAAAAAATCGGCACACTAAATGTACCGGTTAAAAAAATAATTCACTACATCATTGGAGCCGCAATCATGTCATCTGCCCTCATAGCGAGCAAATACTTATGGACAAATAACTTATCACAATTACAAAGTTTTTCACAAAACGGACTATTTTTACTAATAAATACCCCTTTAGCAGTAGCAATATATTTCGGATACTTAAAAATATTCAGAATTGATTTAAAGTTAATCAATAATTCACAAAGCTCTGCTAACAATAAAAGTAAGTCGGCGTAGAGGTTTTGCTTCTTTAAACCTCTGTCGACTTTAAACATACAAAATAACATCATAAAATGCCTAATATAAACCAACTCAAAAATCGTAGCAAAACACTCACAGGTGAAAAAGGTAGTAAAAACTGGATCACAAGAAGCGCAGCCAGAGCAATGCTAAGAGGAGCTGGCTACACAGACAAAGACTTTGATAAACCAATTATCGCCGTGGCATGCCCATATACAAACGGCACACCATGCAACCAGCACATAAATATACTAGGTGAAATTATTCAGGCAGAAATTGTAAAACTTGGAGGCAAAGATATAATATTTGGCACACCAGTAATTAGCGATGGTATTAGCATGGGCACAGAGGCGATGAAATACTCACTAGTAAGTAGAGAACTAATTGCTGACTCCATAGAAACAATGATAGAGGGTTATTTAACAGACGGAGCAATAACCCTAAGCGGTTGCGACAAAAGCATACCAGGCGCACTTATGCCATTGGCTCGCACAAATGTATTTGGAATCACACTTTATGGAGGGACAATTCAACCAGGCCACTACAAAGGTAAAGACCTCACAGTAGTAAGTTCATTTGAGGCAATTGGCGCGTACGGTGGCGGTAAAATTAAGGAAAGCGAGTTAATGAATATAGAAAAAAAAGCTTGCCCTGGTTCTGGTTCATGCGGAGGAATGTTTACAGCCAACACAATGGCATCAGCAATTGAAGCAATGGGAATGAGTGTTCCCGGCTCCGCTTCAAATCCTGCAACAGACACAAATAATAAAATTCATAAAGACAAGATTGAAGACTGTAAAAAGTCAGTTCAGGCACTATTTAACGTGATGAAGTTGGGAATAAAACCCCGAGATATAATGACAAGAAAAGCATTTGAGAATGCAATTACAGTTGTAATGGCATTAGGAGGTTCAACAAATGCAGTACTACACTTACTAGCCTTAGCACACGAGGCGAATGTAGACTTTGATATCAGTTTATTTAACAAAATTGCCGACAAAACACCACTATTGGCAGACATGAAGCCTTTTGGAAAATATGTAATGGCAGACCTAGATAAAATTGGGGGAATTCCAGTAGTAATGAAAGTGCTTTTTGATGCTGGTTTATTGCATGGAGACTGCTTAACAATCACAGGAAAAACAGTAGCAGAAAACTTGAAAAATGTAGCAAAACCAACAAAAAACCAAGATGTATTGTTTCCGGTAAACAAACCATACGCAAAAGCGGGGCATCACATAATTATTTTAAAGGGATCACTAGCACCAGAAGGTTCAGTTATGAAAATGAGCGGCAAAGACATTGAATACCACGAAGGCCCAGCCAAAGTATTCGAGCAAGAAGAGAGCGCCTTAGACGCCATTATGAAAAAGAAAATTAAATCCGGTGATGTTATAGTAATTCGCTACGAAGGGCCAAAAGGAGGCCCCGGTATGCGCGAAGGACTTTCTGTAACAGGGGCGTTGGTTGGAGCAGGCTTGGGTGCAAAGGTAGCCGTGATTACAGATGGAAGATTTTCAGGTGGTACACACGGTATTTGCCTTGGACACGTAGCTCCAGAAGCACAAGTTGGCGGTCCAATTTCCTTTGTAAAAGACAAGGACACAATACGAATTGATCTTAAAAAGAGAACCGTCGATTTACTAATAAGTAAGCAAGAAATGGCAAGACGTAAAAAAAGCTGGAAAGCCAGGTCATCAAAACACAACAGGGGAGTGCTAGCCAAATACGCAAAGCTTGTATCGTCAGCCTCCAAAGGTGCAATCACCAGCTAAAGCTTACCTAATTAAAACGGATTCACATAAGTAGTAAACCAGGCATCCGAGCCCACTAATTCCCAACTTTGCCTTTCAAAAGCAATTGGAGCAAATCCAAATTTCAAAAACGAAGGCGCATCTTTTGACTCAGAAAAATGCGGAGTATAAATAAATGAAAACTTATCAACTAAGCCAAGATCAAAAAAAGAACTCAAAATTTCCGCCCCACCTTCCAACAAAACACCCGTAATCTTCTTTTCACCTAAAACTCTTAAACACTCCTGCAAGTTAAGTTTTCCATTTTCAGTCTCATCAAGTTCACAAATTTCAACATTATCAAAGGCACTCAAAAGCTGCTCACGCTTTGCCTTTGCTTCATCATTTAATGCACCACAAAATATCAATGTGTTGCCAATTTGTTTTAACAACTTTGCATCCATAGGAATTTGCAAATGCGCATCAAAAATAACTCGTAAGGGATTTCGAACAAACTTCTTATTGGCACCCATCACCTCGGGCCGACAGGTTAACAGGGGATCATCACACAATACGGTTCCAATACCAACAGCAATAGCATCATAATCTTCACGCAATTTATGGACCTTCTGTTGGCTCTCTAAACAACTCAAACTACTTTTAACACCCTTCTCAACACTCAATTTAGCATCCAAGGTTAAAGCGCATTTTGCCAAAACAAAAGGTAAACCACTAGTAATCCATTTAATATATCGTTCATTCAAAATCACAGCTTTTTCTTCCAAAACACCCGCAATAACTTCCACGCCATTTGCCCTCAAATACTCAACCCCAGCACCATTAACAAGTTTATTTGGATCCATCATCGCAATTACAACTTTTTTAACTCCAGCCTTAACCACAGCCTCAGCACAGGGAGGCGTTTTACCATGATGACTACAAGGCTCAAGCGTAACATACATGGTTGCACCCTCAGCTTTAAATTCTAATTTACTTAAAGCATCAATTTCGGCATGCGCATCACCGTATTTCTTATGGTAGCCCTCGGCAATCACAACACCATTCTCAACAATAACACACCCAACCATTGGATTACTCAAAGTAGCCCCACTAGCCAAATACGCCAAATCTAGGGCGCGACTCATATAATATTCATCACCCTTTATATCAATATCCTCCATAGATTAACTTAAACATTATTCAAAAAATGCCCCATTGAATCTTTTTTCGTCTTCAAATATTTATGATTCTTCGCACCGGGAGAAATTTCCAAAGACACACGATCAACAATGTTTAGTCCATAACCCCCCAAACCAACAACCTTTTTAGGATTATTCGTCATAAGTTTCACCGAACTTAAGCCCAAATCAACTAAAATCTGTGCCCCAATTCCATATTCTCTTAAATCCGCCTGAAATCCCAAGGCTTTGTTAGCTTCCACAGTATCATAACCTTCATCTTGTAAATTGTAGGCTTTCATTTTATTAACAAGCCCAATACCTCTACCTTCTTGCCTCATATAAAGCAACACACCCTCACCAGCCTCACTAATTTTCTTCAAGGCAGCATCGAGTTGAGGTCCACAATCGCAGCGTTGAGACTTAAAAATATCACCAGTCATACATTCAGAATGAACTCTAATCAAAACATCCTCACGACCTCGCACTTCACCCTTTTGCAATACAATATGCTCCTTACCATCAATTTTACTGGTATAAATGTGCATACTAAAATCGCCATATTCCGTTGGCAGTGTAGTAGTTACAGTATGCTCAACTAACTTTTCATGGCTACTTCTATAAGCAATCAAATCCTTAATTGAAATCAAACACAGACCATGCTTTTTTCCAAAGGCTTCTAAATCAGTTAAACGCGCCATTTCACCATCATCATTAATAATTTCACATATAACCCCAACAGGCTCTAAACCAGATAATTTCATCAAATCAACAGCAGCCTCCGTATGCCCGGCTCGCACCAAAACTCCTCCATCACGAGCAATAAGCGGAAATACATGTCCAGGCTTATTAAAATCATCTGCTACCACCCCCTCAGTTACAAAAGCTTTTATAGTTTTAGCTCTATCTTTAGCCGAAATACCAGTACTAGTCCCGTGCTTATAATCAACAGAAACAGTAAATTGGCACTGCATAGACTCACTATTTTCAGCAACCATAGGGTCAAATTTCAATCTACAAGCAATCTCCTTAGTCACCGGCGCACAAATTAAACCCCTACCTTCCTTACTCATAAAATTAACATCTTCAGGTTGAATTTTTTGTGCCGACATAACCAAGTCTCCCTCGTTTTC
>JBGAUX010000007.1:5053-30408 GCA_044228405.1 Candidatus Altimarinota bacterium
CCAAAGCTTCTTCAATCGTGTTAAACATTTTTATTATTAATCGAGCAAACAAAATAGCCTAATTCCCATAAATTGGCAAGTAGGCTATTTAAATATCTTACAATATGTGCTAAATCGCAAAGCGCACAAATTCAACAACTTTAGCACCAGCGAGCAACCCTTCAATCGTTAAATCAGGATTCTTTAGAAAGTCTTGTTTAAGCAAAGACCTCTCTTCTCTAAATTTATTTTCTTTACCCATCATAATCTTTTCAACAATTTCAGCTGGCTTACCTTCTTTAGATAATTGTTCCACCCAAATAACTTTTTCCTTTTCCACTTGATCAGCAGGGACATCAGCAGGATTAATGCAGAAAGGATTTGTAGCAGCAATTTGCATAGCAATATCACGAGCCATTTCTTCGTTTCCACCTTCCAAACTCACAACCACACCAATTTTTCCGTTTGAATGAACATAAAAGCCCAAAGTAGAACCACTCACAAGCTTTGTTCTACCAAGACGAACATTTTCACCCAATCTACTTACAGCATCAGTTAAACCTTCCACTTCAACAGCACCTTCAGCAAATTCACCAGAAATCAGTTTATCGGCAACACCTTGCGCGAATGCGTGAAAATCATCTGAACGAGCTACAAAATCAGTTTCGCAAAGTAACTCAACTACAGCAGCTTTATCATCAACAACTTTAATCTCTACCGCACCTTCGCCAGTAGATCTCTCTGCTCTATCAGCAGCCTTAGCTTCGCCTTTTTTTCGCAAAACCTCAACAGCACCATCAAGATCACCATTAGATTCTTCTAAAGCAGATTTACAAGCCGACATAGAAACACCGGTTAAATCGCGCAATTTTTTAATATCTTCAATTGAAACAGACATAATTCTTTAAGTAAATGAAATACAATATATAAATTTAGCTAGCAGGAGGAGTATCCACAGGCTTTGCCTCCTCTGGTTTAGGGGCTTCCACTTTGGCTTCAACAGGTGAAACCGGCATCTCAGGCTTAACTTCAGGCGCAACTACGGGTTGTGGCACATCTTGAACCTTAATTTCAGATTCAGGTGCAACAATAACATCCTCTTCAACCTCTGGTTTTGCCTCAACTTTTGGTTCAGATTGTGTTGGTTGAGTAGTTACACCTATAACGTCACCTGCTTTGGCAACGGCACTATTCATACCATCTACAACTTCCTTTCCTTTTTTAACAACAAAACCTTTAATAAATCCAAGTAACTTTTCACCAATTTGTAAAACAACAGGGAATTTAATTTCTTTGCCTCCCCAAGCCATCATTCCACCATAAACACTCAACACAATCAAACCAAGCACAAATAATCCGCTAAGCATATAGCTTAAAGCCGTAATAACTACTAAATTCAAAAACCAAACTACAAACAAACCCAAACCTTGAGCTGCATGTACACCTACAAAGGTGCTTTTAGGAAACTTTGAAACTGCATAAGGTGCAGACAAAATAGAAATTACCGGAATATAACAAAAAGTCGCAAACAATTTTTCATCAGCTGGCACAGCAACACCAGGAACAACTGTTTCAGGAGTTACAGCTTCAGGCGCACTAGCCTGTGCAGGTGTAGTATTTAATTCTTCCATAGTAAATGTGGTTTATATTTATTTTCTAGCCGATTTAACAGCACCAACCAACTCTTTTACAAAGTAATCGATTGATTTAATTGAATCGTCGTTACCAGGAATAATGTAATCAATTCCCATTGGATCAGCATTAGTATCGCAAACAGCTACTATAGGAATACCAAGTTTTTTAGCCTCTTTAATAGCGATACGATCTCTTACAGCATCAAATACCACAACAGCATCAGGTAGGGCAGTCATTTTACCAACACCTCCCAAGCTTTCCTCTAATTTAACACCTACTTTTTTAAGTTTCGAAATTTCCTTCTTAGTATATTTTTCCAATTCACCAGTTTCAGCTTCTTCTTTTAATCTGTTTAGGTATCGAATTCTAACTTTTACTGTAGAAAAGTTAGTCAACAAGCCACTAATCCATTTAGAAGTTACAAACGGCAAACCTGAAGATTTGCAAGCTTCACTAACATAAGTAGCAGCTTGTGGTTTTGTAGCAACAAACAACACAGTTTTGCCCTCCTTTTCACAAGTAGACAAAAATTCTTTAGCCTTTTCTAAAGCCTCTTTAGTTTTAAATAAATCGATAACATGAATACCATCTTTTTTTCCATGAATGTATTTAGACATTTTAGGGTGCCACTTAGCGGTTTTATGACCAAAGTGAACAGCGGCGTTTAGCATCTCTTTGACATCTACAGTTGTTGACATATATTATTTCTTTAAGTTAAACATAATTAAAGCCGGTGCAAAATAGCATGACCCTGTGAACTTTACAAGTAATCTAAACAAATCGCAACATGTCTTTAGGCAAATTAAGGCAAAAGCAAGAGAAAATTGATCTAAATATACTTTCACTACTAGAAAAAAGGTTTGAAGTGAGCGAAAAAATTGGCATACACAAAAGAAAAAACAAGCTTGAGGTAGAGGACAATAATGTAGAAACAACCAAAATTGACAATCTAATGAAAAAAAGCCCTAGTAAAATATTGGACAGAGGGTTTTTAGAGCAAGTTTGGGGGCATATTTTCGCTAAGTCTAAAGAAATACAAAGGAAGATCCAAGTTGACCAAAACGAGGAAAAATGATATAATTGAGGCGAAATAAAAACAAATATGGATAGCAAACCGCTTTTAGTGGACGACACCAAAATAACGATAACAATTCCAACAAATGCCTACTTTATGTCTGGCATTAGAGATTTCACGCTATCTCTAATTAAAAACACAACTCATTTTTCTGAAAAATGGGCATTTAGATTTCAATCAGTAGTAGACGAACTATGCAATAACGCCATTGAACACGGCTCAGCTAAGGGCGAATTTATAACAGTAACTTTTATTTGCCATACTGAGAAAGATGTGGAAATAATTGTAGAGGATACAGGTACAGGACCAGAAAAAATGAAGGCTGCCGACCTTCAAAAGCTAGTTACAGAGCGCAAAGCACCACAATATGTATTTGAAGGAATACGAGGCAGGGGATTACCAAAAATCGTGTCAGAATGGACCGACGAGCTAGAATTTACAGATAGACCAGAAGGGGGGATTAAAGTTAGAGTGAAAAAGTTTTTAAAAGACCCGCGCTACCAAATTTCCAGCTTAGAAAGCCTTCAAGAGGATAAAGCGAACCAACCAAATCACATTGTACTTACCGATTAATTCTTAAAAAAACATTATGGCCGACGCTAATATTATTATTCAAGACATACCAACCCAAACAGAGGGAGCTGCTGTGAAAACAGTTACAATTTCTGGGCAACTTGATGAAAGCAATGTAGATGAAAAAGTAAAAGCAGTTTATGAAGCTATTGAAGCTCATCCACAAAACCTTTTCATTATTTTCGATCTTGGCGAGCTTGAATACATGAACAGCAAAGCAATTGGCTACTTAACCGACTGGTATGGCAAAATTACCGAACACGGAGGTAAAATAGTTATGGCAAAGGTTAAACCAAATGTTTTAGATGTTTTGGAAGTTGTTGGACTCACACAACTAATTAAGTCTTACACTACTATAGAAGAAGCAAAAGCTGGCTTAAGCTCATGAATAACGACAGCATAATTAGTTATGTTATTGCAGGATTTGCCGCCGCTATACCTATAGCAGTTTGGCTTTATATCATCCTCAAAAAGGGTACAAAAGACAGAAAGTACCTTGTTTTAAGTTTTTTTGGAGGGATTATAGCAATTAGCGCACTCATGTTGTTAAAGACATTTTGGGAAAGCAATCCCAAATACGACATTTTCAGCTACATTGGCAGAAAAATCAACGATCCAAAAACATTTTATGCAACCACCTATATTACGGTTGGTGTTTTAGAAGAAATTGTAAAACAGTTTTTACTAAGATATTTGGACACCAAAAAAGCAGTGGTAAGATCAATTGGAGACTCTATCAAATTTAGTTTGGTAGCCGCGCTTGGATTTGCCTTTGCCGAAAATATTTTCTACTTTCAAAGTGTATATGCAAACACCGAAGGCATTACAGGAGTACTAATTATTACATTTGTATTCCGCTCTACCTTTACAACAGCAGGGCACATGTGTTTTTCTGGGCTCTTTGGTTACTTTTACGGCCTCGCAAGATTTTCTAGCAATTTAGAAGAAGAAGCAAAAATAGAAGGTAAAAACCTATATTTTACACGGTTCATTTCGCGGTTATTCAATTTAGCACAAGCAGGAATTATAAGAAGAAAATTTATAATTGAAGGCTTACTAACTGCAATTTTAATACACGGTGTTTTCAATTTTATATTAAGTATGGAAGAGATTTGGGATGTTTCACCACAAATGCCAACAATACTTGCAATGTTACTGGTGCTTTTCTCATACCTGTATCTTCAATATCTAAGAAACAAAAATACAGCACAACTGCAATTGTTCAATGATGTTTCACTTAATAAAGTCTCAAAAATGTCTGAACGAGATGAAACAGTAATTTTACATTTGCTATCAACCTGGCTAAATGAAAAAAAATATAATGATGTTGTAGCAAGTGCAGACAGACTCTTAAGCAAAAACCCAAATAGCGCATCTGCACAAATACTAAAAGCAAAAGCCATTGATGCACTTCAAGGTCAAGACGCAGTTTATAAAAGTATGCTCTCTGCACTTAAAGAGAATCCAAGTGCAAATCAAAACGACAAAAGTGTAATGAAAAATTTGGACGCACAAAAAGCAACAGTTGAAAAAAATAAAGTAATTATAGACACCTCCCACGATAACGACACATACCACATTTAAAATGGTCTAGTTTTTTTAAACCAGCCAAACTAAACTGTAAGCAAATGACAAAAATAAAATGCTTCACAATTTAAAGGTGGCCATAGTTGCCGACTGGTTAACCAACATAGGTGGCGCAGAAAAAGTTATCTACGAACTACACAAACTTTTTCCAACCGCACCAATCTTCACATCGGTTTTCAACAAAGAAAAAGCTGGCCTATTTAGCGGTTTAGATATTAGAACAAGCTTTATTCAAAAACTCCCAGGAGCAAAAAACCATCATCAATGGTACTTACCTTTAATGCCATACGCATTTGAACAAATGGACTTAAATGACTACGACATTGTAATATCCAGCTCACACTCTTGTGCAAAAGGCGTTATTACTAAACCCAATACACTGCACATAACCTATTGCCACTCACCAATGCGCTACGCGTGGGACAATTTTCACACCTATATAAAAGAGTACACTGGTAATAAATTTACCGCAAAGCTGGCTTCAACCTTAATGCACAGAATTAGAATTTGGGATCGTATAAGCGCCGACAGAGCAGACGCGTACATTGCCAACTCAAAACATATTCAAAAACGGATAAAAAAATATTACGGGAAAACTTCAAAAGTTATTTATCCAATGTTAGACACAGAATCGTTTAAAGCAACTTCAAAAAAGAAAAACTATTATATTGCAGTTGGAAGATTAATTCCCTACAAAAAATTTGATTTAATTGTTGATGCGTTTAATGAATTGAATTTGCCATTAATAATAGTAGGAACTGGAGTTGCAGAAAAAGAATTGAAGAAAAAAGCTGGTTCAAATATTACATTTACAGGACATATAGTAGACTTTGAACTGAAAAAGCTACTGCGCGAGGCAAAAGGATTGGTGTTCCCCCAAATTGAAGATTTTGGCATTGTACCACTAGAAGCAATGGCAAGCGGAACTCCAGTAATAGCCTTTAATGCAGGCGGAGCACAGGAAACAATTATTAACAAAGAAACTGGCTTACTATTTGATGAGCAAAATATTTACAGTCTTAAAGCTGCAATTAATCAATTTGAAAAGATAAAATGGGACACTAAAAAAATCGTTGCACAAGCAAAAAAATTCGACACAGAAGTCTTTAAACAAAGTTTCACAAAATTTGTAGAACAAACCTGGGAACAATGGCAAAAAAACATGTACTTATAGATATACGGCCCTTGTTGAGCAATCGTGTAAGTGGAGTTACGGTTTACTTAGAGGGACTAGTAAAAAATTTGGCACTGGATCAATCTTTTCAGTACTCGTTATTTTGTAATTCAGCAAAAAGAAAAGATTTTACTGAGCTAGAAAAACTAATCCCAATAAACTACACCCGGTACCCCAACAAGATATTTAACTTAGCTCTGGCAAAGTTTAATTTTCCAAAAATAGACAAGCTAATAAGCAAAAAAGTAGACATATTCATATCTGCAGACATTCGTCCAACAGCACTATCAAAAAATGTAAAAAAAATTCAAGTTGTCCATGATTTTTCTTGGAAAAAATATCCAAAGTATTTTT
This sequence comes from Candidatus Altimarinota bacterium, assembly GCA_044228405.1. Taxonomy (GTDB): domain Bacteria; phylum Patescibacteriota; class Gracilibacteria; order UBA1369; family JBGAUX01; genus JBGAUX01. Next base: position 11,431 of record JBGAUX010000007.1, read on the forward strand.
CTAAAAAAACAAATTTGTGGTTTAAATTAATTCAACCACAAAAGGAAATAAATGAAAGTGATGCAATAGTAACAGTGAGCAAAGCAATAAAAAGAGAATGTGGGACAGATAGAAAAGTAAGAGTAATCACTCCATTTATACTTAGGCACACAAAAGCGGCAGAAAAAGTAAAACCAGAAGCCAAAACTCTCTTTTACATTGGGACACTGGAACCACGAAAAAACTTAGAAAAAGCTATAAAAGCTTTTAAAATAGTACACAAAGCCGACCCAAAAACTAAATTTATTATTGCCGGAACAAGGGACAATTCAGTATTTAGCATGCAAAATGACACCTCAAAAAGCTCACAATCAAAAGACACAGGCATAAAATACTTAGGCAACATCAGTGAAAAAACAAAGAATAAATATCTGCAAAAATCGCGATGCCTTGTGTATTTGTCCCATTATGAAGGATTTGGGCTACCCGTTGCAGAGGCAATAATCAATGGCACTCCATGTTTAATATCGCGTGATCCCGCACTTAAAGAAACAGCAGGAACAGCAGGATTGAGCGTAAACGAAAATTCAGTTAGAGATATAGTGGAAGGAATGAAGAAAATTCTTTATGATGACGCTGGATACAAAGAACTCAAACAAAACTGCCAGAAACAAAGTAAAAAATGGAACAACAAGCAAACACTTCAACAATGGGTAAAATTATTGAAAGAATTCTAGAAAACAGACAGCAAATCACTTGGATCACACTCATAGCCTTTAACTTTTGCGTAGCAGCAATTAGCAGAGGAGGCATCACCCTACTGGGAAATGTGGCATTTGGAATTAGTTTGTTGATTTTACTACCATTAATTGGCTATGACCTCATTAAAAAGAAACAAAATAAACTAAGTCTAGAAATACTACTAGGACTAATATTCTTGGCACTATTTTTATTATCATTTGTTTACAGATTAAATGAAGGGTACGGATTATCTGAGCTTTTACTATTTGGAGGTGGGAGTTCGATAATGCTCTACTTAGCAAGCACAAAGCCACTAAAGAGCACCGAAGTAAACAATATAGTCACAAGTGTAGTTATATTATCCACAGTAACTGTAATTGTAGGAATTTATGTGTATCTGCAATTTCCAATTGATAGATTTGTAAGTTTTTTCTACAACTTCGAAGATAAATACATAGGTTATCCAAACGCAATAGGGGACTTACTAATTATTACTTTGCCAATTGCAAGCTACTTGACTGCAAAGAAATCAAAATACTTTTCGTTAAGCTTAGTATTGCTGCTATCAGGGCTCTACTTAACGTACTCACGCGGAAGCTATTTAGCAGTAATACTGCAAGCATTCGCATCTCTAGTTCTGCTTCTTCAAGCGTATAAAAGAAACTTCAAAAATAAAAAGTTATACGCAACAATTATTGGAATTTTATTAGCATCAGTAATGAGTGCCAGCCTAATAAATATAGCTCGCGACACAAACCACTCAATTGTAGATTTATCGGACAAAATTACACTAAACTCAGATGAAAAAAGTAGCTCTGTAAACGAAAGGCTAGAATTTTATCAGGCAAGCATACAAATTATTAAAGATCACCCAGCCACAGGTGTAGGAAGTGACGGCTTTCAATTTGTGTACCCACAGTATCAAGAATTTCCGTTTACAAGTTCAAACCATCCACACAATCTATTCTTAAAAATCGCTACAGAAAACGGGCTTGCAACAGCACTAGCCTTGCTTATGTTGCTCATACTAACTTTGTACAAAGCATTCACCTCCAAATCAGAATTAGTAAAAGTTTTTGGAATAAGTTTGTTAGGACTAATTGCGCACAATCAAATCGACTACAATCTTAATTTTACACCAATAATATTACTAATGTTTTTGTTGCTCGGATTAATATTGAACCAAAGTAACAGCAAAAATAGCCCACTATTTACAACTAAAATACTTGTTGGAACTTTAGTTATAATACTTACCTACATAAGCATTAACGACGGCTATTTTAACTACCATTTTCAAAATGGTAGAGGGATGTTAAATCAAAAACAATATCAAGAAGCAGAATTAGAGTTTAAAAAGGCCAAAGGGCTAATATTTGAGCGTAGAATAAAATTATCGATGGCAGAAGTACTAACTGAGCAAAATAAACTAAGTGAGGCTTTGGAGGCGTATCAAGAGGCTACAAATGTAAACACTTTAGACGCACAGGCCTTTAATTCATTGGGCGAGCTTTTACAAAAATTAGGTTTAACAGAAATAGCCAACAACAACTTTGCAACAGCTTATGAACTTGATGGGAAGAACAATCTTGGCTTTTTCCTTAACAAATATGCAGGAAGAGAAACAATCAACAAAGAAGATGAACAAGAAGCTCTAGCCGTATTAAAAAACTTTATACCTGTAATACAAAACAACCAGCACAATATAATACTCACAAATAACCCAGAATCGGCTGTTAAAATTGCAGAACTGTTTTACAAAAAAACCAATAAGGAAGAATTCAAAACATTGCAGGAACAACTTTCAAACTACAAAAAAGTAGAAGAAGAAAAATTCACCCAAAAATTTGGTTTTGACTTTACTTCGCTTTCACGCGAGTAGTGTAGTCCTTTACAAATATGGAGGTACAAGCGGCTACGGGAATTGATAAAATAATACCAAGAATCCCCAAATACTGGTAACCCACCAACATAGCAAGCATTACAACAATTGGGCTTAAACCAACTGCCTTTTTCATAATTACAGGAACCAAAATGTTACCCTCAATTTGCTGAATGCCAAAGAACAATATTAATGTCCAAATTAGCATCGAAAAAGAAACATTTGCGGCCACAGGAATAGTAACTAAAAGAGCAATAATTGGGCCCACAACCGGAATAAATTCACTAATCGCAGCAATTAAAGCCAGTGTAACGGCGTAATCCAAACCAATAGCAAGCAAACCAATGTAAGTTAACAAACCCATTGCAAGGGACAACATAATTTGACCTCTTAACCAAAATCCAATTCTAGTTTTTACAGCATCGATATGTGAAACCACATATTCGGTATGTTTTGTAGGAAAAAGGGAAACAAAAAATCTTTCAATTTCAGCCCACTCAACAACCATAAAAAATGTTAATACCAAAACCAAAACAGTATTTAAAAGACCATTAGAAACAGCAATAAAAAAGTCCCATACATTACCACCAAAGCTTAAAATTGTAGAAGAAAAATTTTGAATGTAGTCGGTAATTTGAACAGATAATTGTTCAAGATTTACGCTCTCAGTAAACCTTTGAAAATAAGGCGCTAAGTCGTCACTAAAAGGCAATTTACTATTACCTGCTGCCACATCATTGAAAAATTGGAATATTTTTGAAGAAAGCGCAGAAATTTGATCGGCTACCAAAGGAGCCAAAGTAGTGATGGTAATCGCTAGAAACAAAAGGATCAATATATACAAAATAATCACACTAACAGAACGCGGTATATGGTACTTAGTTTTAAAGCGCGTAACAGTGTTGTCCAAACCTGCTGTAAATAAAAAAGCTACGAAAAACAATAAAAGAATATTACCAATTTGCAAAAGAAAGTAGGCAAGTGCCAAAACCAGCAACACCATTGTTGTGCCTTTAGCCACGCTACTTGGCGCCACATGCACAAACATAACATTCCCATCTTTTACAATACTCATTCCAGTGGCCTTTTTTGAAGTCTTGCGTACAGCAGGTACCTCGGGCTTATTTCTAAGAGACCGCACTTTATCGATAGTTTTAGAAAAAATGCTCTTAAGTTTTGAAAGATTGTTTGTTTTTGTAGGCATGTAAAAAATTAAATTGCTTTAATTCTACACACACTTTAAGAAGTAACCAATAGCTGAATTGCATTTACAACAACCCAAGCCAATAAAGCAACAACAAAACCAACGATTCCGTATATAATTGCGTTTTTCCCCTTTTCTTTATCCGAAGAAAGTCCACCAAACATATATAAATAACCGCCAATCATAACAAATAAAACAGCGATTAAGCCGGCAATCGAAAGCAGAAAATCAATAATATATTTAATAAAGATTGGTAACATCCAAAGTTTTACTAAACCAGTTTTAATTGCGCACCCAAGCATTTGAGTAGCCGTGAGTTTACCACCAGGAATATTAAGTGTTTTAGCATCCTCTATGGTTAAAGAAGCTAAATTCTGCTCATCACTAATTTGCAACGCATAAAGAATGTTAAAACATTTTTGTTGATCTAAATCAGTGCTCGGAATAAGCGTTTTAGGATCAAGCGTCGGGTCGTAACCGCCTCCAGTTTTAGTATTAGGGTCATTGTTTTTACTATCATTAAACTCCTCATATCCATTAGTATTAATTTTATCAATTTGTGCTTGTTTTGCTTGAATCTTACTGTCTATTGAAGAAAGTTCACTATCAAAAACATCTAAAGCTGGATCATCAGAGTCATATCCAGCTTCTTCGGCAGCCTGTTGCTTAGCCTTAACAGCAGCTTTTTGCTTATTGAGCTCACTCAACTCCTGAGAAAGTTCAGCTTTGCTACCCGCAGCTAATGCGAAATTACTACCAAATAAGCCAAAAACAATAGAAAATGTGACTATAGCCACTAAAATCCTACTTTTTGCTCTATTTTTACCTTTAAACACACTCATTTATTCAAATTAATCCCTATATTATACCAAAAAAGGCTTGAAAAAACAATCAAGATAGGTTCAAATAGAGCTATAAAAAACCAAATGAGCATAATAGTAGCAATTGTGGGCAGACCCAATGTAGGCAAATCCACCCTTTTTAACCGTCTAATTGGCAGAAGATACGCAATAACTGCCGAAGAATCTGGCACCACCAGAGACAGAATTTTCCATACCTGTTCAATTGAAAAAACTGAATTTACCCTTGTTGATACAGGTGGAATTGAAGATGCTATTGGCCAAACCATTGAAGATAACATTCAACTTCAATCAGAGTTAGCTGTAAAGGATGCCGATTTAGTGATTTTAGCCATAGATGGCACCCAAGCCTTAACGCCAGACGATTTTAAGGCTGGCGAATTACTGCGGAAGGCTGGAAAAGAAGTGATTTTAGTGGCAACCAAATGTGATAGCGGTGAAGCAATAGATCCTAGCAATATTTTCGAAGCCTACAAGCTTGGCTTTGGTGAAGCTATTAAAATATCAGCAATTCACAAATTTGGCACGGATTTACTTAAAAAAACAATACTCGGGCATTTAAAGACTATTAAAAAGAGTAAGCCAAAAACTGGTCGAACTGGAAGACCAAAAAAAGAAGATATCACCAACATAGCATTTGTTGGAAAACCCAATGTTGGCAAATCATCATTGCTAAACGCATTATTTGGTGAAGACAAGGTAATAGTGTCCGATGTTCCTGGCACCACTAGAGACTCAACAGACACAATTATTGAATACCAAGGTAAGAAATTTAATTTCATTGATACAGCCGGCCTGCGCCGAAGAGGAAAAATAGAAAGAGGAATTGAAAAGTTCTCTTCACTTAGATCACTTGAATCGATTGATCGCGCAGATGTTGCTTGTTTACTTATTGACGGCGAAAAACGAATTAGTAACCAAGATTGTCATGTTGCACAATATGTATTAGAAAAACATAAAGGATTAATTTTAGTAGTAAACAAAATCGACTTACTAGAAAAAGGTGAGGAAGAAAGAAATAAAATCATTTTTCATCTTCAAAGAAGATTTGCATTTGTACCTTGGGCACCTGTTTTATTTGTATCTGCAAAGACAAAAAAACATACAACAAAAGTATTTGAATTCGCTGAACAAATTAAAGCAGAAAGAGCAAAACGCATTCCAACTCGTGAGTTGAATTTGTTTATCGAGCAAATTGTGGCCAGGCATCACCAAAGTAATATGGGTATTACAAATCCTAAAATATTCTATGCAACTCAACTAGGAGAAAATCCACCTTGGTTTAATTTTGTTGTTAACAAAACAGAAAACTTCCATTTCTCATACATGAGATACATTGAAAACAGACTTCGTGAAAAATATGGATACGGAGGAACAGGAATAAAAATAACTGTTAAAGCCCGAAGTAACAGAAATGAAAAGAAGCCAAAGGATTAAAAACCTTTTAAGCCTTTTTCCCATTTTGCTAAAAATTCGCCACGCTTATCGTTATCGTGAAATTTGAGTATAGTGCTGGAAATAATCGTCCCCGAAGAATTTCCCAATGACTTTTTTTTTTCGCTAGCCCTATTTAATTGCCACTTTTTTAACTTCTCCTCAACAAACAAACCAAAACGCCCACTCAACATTTTTTCTAAAACGCCTTTTATCCTCAATTTGCCAGAACCTTCATTTAAAAACTTTAAATGTTCAACAGGAACATTATCAAAATACTGTTTATACCAAATGTTTGATTCAATAAATTGATTCAAAACCTCCTTCCCATAAACAATCTTTAAGCCACGCATCCAATAAATCATATAAATATCCAAAGGCTTGAGTAAAATATTTTCAATATTCAAACTATCTTCGCTAATAAAAAAACTCAGGCAAAACCTTTGAGAAACCTTGCTCCCGTGCCTTCTTATTCCCAAAATATGGCAAAAGAAAGTTAAAACCAACCTAGCAGTAAACATTCTATTCTTAGTGGTAATAACAAAAAGGTCGATATCGCTATTTTTTTTAGAAGTACCAAACGCCAAAGTATTGCAAACTGCAACCATTTTTATAAAGGGCATAAATTTAAAAATCCAAGAATACTTTTGAACTTTACGCCAAGCGGTTCTTGTAAATTCATCAGAAGCATTAAGTAAATTTCTTAGTGTATACTGATCAAAAAAGCTGAAGTATTCAGCACCCTTAAAGAGTGTTGTTGTTGGCTCCAGTAAGGCAACACTATCATTCAAATTACTCTTAACATATGAAGCAATTTTCCGTGAATTATAGTGCGAAATTTCATCTTTACTAATTGGGCGACCCAAAAGGTCAAAAAAAACTATTGCTTCAAAACTCATATGGACACCATAATTGATGAGCATAATATACACCAAGCATGCCACTAGAGAAACAGCCTAAAAACATACCGCATTTACCTGGAGTTTATTTTTTCAAAGACGGAAAAGGCGAAATTTTGTATATAGGAAAAGCAAAAGATTTAAAAAAACGGACAAACAACTACTTTCAAAATAGGCCAAACTTAGGGGTGAGAACGCTAAAAATGCTCTCACAGGCAGAAATATTGGAATACAATGTTGTTCAAAGCGACCTAGAAGCAATTATTTTGGAGTCCAACCTAATTAAGCAACATCAACCAAAATATAATGTCATCATGAAAGATGATAAAAGTTTTGTTTATATTAGGGTGAATTTGAAGGAAGATTTTCCGCGTATTACCCTGGTAAGAAAAATTGCCAAAGATGGTGCCAAGTACTTTGGCCCAAAAACAGCAGCCCATAAGGTAAAAAAGACTTTAAAAGTTTTGAAGAAAATATTTATGTACCGGCATTGTGGACTAGAAATTGAGTACTTAGGCGAAGACACCTCTAACCCGAAACAATCAGTGAAAGTAAGTAACAAAGTGCTTAAATACCCCTGTATCGACTATTACATTAAACGCTGTGGCGCACCCTGCATAGGCAATACAAATCCAGAAGAGTACCGCAAAATAATCGATCAAATCGTTCGGTTTCTATCTGGCGACACAGATGAAGTGGTAAACAGATTAGAAGAACAAATGAAAATTGCCGCCCAAAATAAGCAGTTTGAAAAAGCTGGCCAAATTCGCGATAAGCTCCTCAACATTCAAGACATAATAGAGAAACAGGTTATAAATGGTACACAGCATGAATATATGTATATCATCGGTCACCACTTAGAGGACAGAAAAGCCTACATTACACTCTTTCAAATTAGAGATGGAAAACTGGTTAATCCGGAAAACTTTGTAATGGACCACGAATCGGACACTGAAACAGAGGTAGTAGAAGCCTTTATTAGGGATTACTATGAAATTGCTACAGATTTTCCAAAGGAAATTTTACTCACCCATGAAACCGAAAAAAATATTGAAGACAAAGCATCGCTAGAAGAATGGTTAAACACAATTACAGATCACAAAATCAACATCACAAGTGGAGAAAGAGGTAAGAGAAGAGAACTGGTTGAACTTGCAAAGAAGAATGCCGAGCATTACATGACGCAACAAAAAACCAGTTGGGAAAGTAAGGAAGAAGCCTCATTAAAGGAGCTTCAAAAAGTTTTAAGCCTGGAAAAAATGCCTCGCAGAATTGAAGGATATGACATCTCGCATTTAGGAGGAACAAATACAGTAGCCTCTATGGTTGTATTTGAAAATGGCCTGCCAAACAAAAAAGAATATCGACACTTTAAAATCATAACTGTTGAAAACGGCAAACCAGACGATTACGCATCAATGAAAGAAGTGTTAGAAAGAAGATTAAAATATTTAGACAACGGAAAAATTCAATTTAGGAGAGCTACAAAAAAGAGTTTTGAGGAAATTATTAAACTGATTGAAGATAATCAACAAGATATAGACACGTTAGACACAGAAACTACCGCAATCGACTTTTTATGCGCTTTCGAAGACAAAAAATTAATAGGCTTTGTTCGCAAAACAAAACAAAATGAAATCAGAACGCTTTGGGTAGATGAATCCAAGAGAGGCAACAAACTTGGCTACAAACTTTTACTAAAACTAATTGAAAAAGACAAAGCAGAAAAACACTATGTGTACATTAAGCCGGAACTCGCAGAGTACTACGAAAAATTTGGGTTTAAACGGGTTCAAAAAATTCCGGAAAAACTTAAAGAAAGAATAATAGAAGCAGATAAAGAAAATCAGGATACAGGTGTTTTGCTGGTTATAGAACGCACCCAAGTTTGGGAAATAAAAAATAAGTTTAATACTAAACCAGATTTGATTTTAATAGATGGTGGTAAAGGGCAATTAAGCATGGGAGTAAAAGCTTTAAAAGAATTAAATTTGGAACTTCCAATGTGCTCATTAGCTAAGCGAGAAGAAGAAATTTACACACCTGGTATAAGTAGCCCACTCTTACTTGAAAAAACCAACCCAGGCCTACAATTGCTACAAAGAATTAGAGATGAATCACATAGATTTGCAATTACACATCAAAGAAATTCAAGAAAAAGTATACTCACAACCGAGTTAGATGAATTGAAAGGCATAGGCGCAAAAACCAGAAACAAGCTATTAAAACATTTTCACACAGTAGAAAATGTAAAAAACGCAAGCCTTGAGGAACTTACCAAAGTAGTTGGTGCTAGCACAGCTAATATAATAAAAAATCAATGAACATTTGCTTCCAGTGAAAATCTAAACTAAGATCTTTTTAATATGAAAAATCTAATAGAAATAAAGTCAGTAGAAGACATTTTACCAGAGTATCGCAACACTCCAATTGGCGACCTACTAGAATATCACAACCTAAACAAAACATTTAGTGATTACAGCACTGCAAAATTGCTAATAGGAATGTGCATAGATAATCGCAAAAATTTGCTATTACCGGATAACTTTGCGTTTGTAATAAGAGCAGGTGGGGCAAACTTAAACCGTAGTGAATTTAAACTTTCATACGCAATTGCTGTAGGAGGCGTGCAATATATCGCTTTAATTGGCCACAATCATTGCGGAATGATAAACCTGGCTTCACGCAAAGAACAATTTGTTAATGGACTAGTACAAGCAGCAGGTTGGACACAACAACAAGCGGAAGATCACTTTATGCAATTTGCCCCAATATTTGAAGTTGGCAAAAAAGAAGATGACGAAGAGATATTTATCCTTAGCGAAACAAAACGACTAAGAAAACTCTATCCTAAAATAAAAATTGCTCCCATGCTCTATTTAGTTGAGGACAACAAACTCTACCTAATAAAAGAAAATGAATGAATAATTTGACTTAAAACCACAGTAGCGCTTAAATAATAACAGTAAAAAAAAATATGAAATTTTCTGCCAAAAACATTATCAACCTAGTGATTATTATTACCCAATAATATGAGGTTGATGTTTTTAGCAAAAATCGATTCAACCTCACACAGGTTGATTTTTTTTGGTTTAATTCCTAAATTTAAAAACAAATGCAAACTCAATTTTACAAAATACGCTGTATAAGCTGCAAAGCGGTATTTACAGAGCAAGAAACCACAACTAATTGTTTAAAGTGCAATTCGGCCCTGGATGTTGAATATGATTACGAATATATTGGGGGTCGCCTAAACAAATATGCACTCGAAAATTCGCCATTATCGGCGCGAAAGTATTTAGATTTTTATCCGATTAACGATTTAAGCACTCTGGTAACACTAAACGAGGGCGGAACGCCTCTGCACAAAAGTGTAAATATTCAGAAAAAATTAGGGCTTAAAAATTTGTATATAAAAAATGAAGGCGCAAACCCAACTGGCGTGTTTAAAGATAGAGGATCGTTAGTTGAATTAACCAAAGCGCGAGAAATGAAAGTGAAAGCCGTATGTTGCGCATCAACTGGCAACATGGCTGCATCCGTCTCGGCTTATGCGGCGGTTGCCAATCTTCCATGCTTCGTTTTTGTACCGGAAGGCACTCCAATTGGTAAATTATCCCAAACACTTTCTTACGGGGCAAAAGTAATACAGGTTAGAGGAACCTACGCCGATTGTGTGAAATTATGTGAACAAACAGCAAAAAAATTTAATTACTATTTAGCAGGGGACTACGCCTTAAGAGGTGAAGGTCAAAAATCAATCGCCTTCGAAATAATAGAACAATTATTCTGGAAGGTGCCCGACTATGTAATTATTCCTGTTGGATGTGGAACCAACTTATCTGCAGTATGGAAAGGATTTAAGGAATTTTATAAACTTGGGCTCATAGACAAATTACCAAAAATGATAGCTGTACAACCGGAAACTGTGCCAACCATTGTAAAGGCCTTTCACGATGGCAAAAAGCGTTATCACAAAGTGGAAAAGCCGCTTAGCGTGGCATCTGCCGTGGGCATAGGCGAACCTCAAGACGACATTAAAGTTTTAAGGGCACTTAGAGATTCCAACGGCAACGCCGAAACCGCAACAGAAGAGGAAATTTTGGAGGCAAGCATGCTCCTCTCCCGCAAAGAATCACTATTCGTTGAACCGTCAGCAGCACTAGGAATAGCCTGCCTGCCACAATTAATGAAACGGGGAATAATCAAGGAAAACGATATAGTGGTATGTGTTACAACTGGAGCAGGCTTAAAAGATCCGAAATCAGTACTTTCTATTTTGCCAGATCCACCAACACTAGAAGCAAATTTTGCCGAAGTGGAAAATTATTTCAAAAATAAATTGTACGAAATTCAAGGAGTAGGTGGCAAAACCAAAAATAAAATTCTCTGGGAAAAAGCTCCGACTCTGGCGCAAATTCAAAAAACAATGAAAGACGAATTTCAGCTTAAACTGGACAAAAGATTAATGGATCAAATAGTAAAAGAAGCGGGAGCATTTGCAAAAAAAGGTAAAAAAATCACCAACCTGGATTTGCAAAATATTGTTGAAGAAGCGCTAAATCAACTGTCTGAAAGTAAAAAAATACTCGATATAATTGATTTTAAAATTACAGATTCAAAACACGAAGAAGCCGAGGCAGAAGCGGTGGTGTTATTTAATGGTGTTAAAATATCTGCAAAATCACAAGGTGTAGGAACCGTAGATGCGTTAATTAGCGCGGTACAAAAGGCAATCAAAGGCAAAGATCAATTAAGCATGAAACTGGAAGATTACAATGTTGAAATTGCTACCGGTGGAATTGACGCAGTAGTAAAGGTTACAATCAAATTTAAAGATAAACACAACAATCAAATTATTGCCAAGGCAACATCGCCCGATTTAATTGCGGCATCAATCAGTGCATTTGAAAAAGGATATAATATGTTATATTGGAAAAGCAAAACTCACAAAAAGTAATTAAAATTATGCAAACAGGAGCAGAAATATTATTAAAATCATTAATTGAAGAGGGGATAGACATTATATTTGGCTATCCTGGAGGAGCAAATTTGCCAATTTATGATGCCCTGCCAAAGTTTAAACAAATTAGACACATTTTGGTGCGTCACGAACAAGCCGCCGCTTTAGCCGCAGACGGATATGCAAGAGCCAGCGGTAAAACAGGTGTATGTTTAGCCACAAGCGGACCGGGAGCCACCAATTTAGTAACAGGTATTGCCAATGCATACATGGATTCTATACCAATGATCGCAATTACCGGGCAAGTACCAACACCATTAATCGGCTCCGATGCTTTTCAGGAAACTGATATCACAGGTATTGTGGAACCCATAACAAAACACACTTTTTTAGTTGAAAGTATTGAAGACATTCCACGCATAGTAAAAGAGGCTTTTTACATTGCCAGCACAGGCCGGCCCGGCCCGGTTTTGATTGATATCCCAAAAGATATAAGTGGGGGAAGCACCAATAAAAAATTCACTTATCCCAAGGAAGCAAAAATAGTTGGATACAACCCAAATTTAGATGGCAATCCAATGATGATAAAAAAAGTTGCTACAGCCCTGGAAAAAGCAGAGCGACCGGTGCTGTTACTTGGGCACGGTGCAACCATTTCCAATGCCATGCCAGAAATTAGAGAGTTAGTTGATAGATTAGAAATACCTGTTGCCTGCACCCTTTTGGGGCTTGGCGCATTGCCATCAGGGCACAAGTGCCACTTAGGAATGTTAGGAATGCATGGTTTTGCACACACAAATTACGCCATGGACGGCGCAGACTTAATTATGAGCCTCGGTTCGCGCTTTGACGATCGTATAACCGGAAAAACAGCAGAGTTTGGAGCAAAAGCCACAATCATTCATGTTGATATAGATCCAGCCGAAATTGGTAAAAACATACCTACAGATTTAGCCGTAGTAGGGGATATTAAACGGGTTACTCAACAACTTTTAAAAGTTGCAAAAAAGGGCGATTACAAAGATTGGTGGGCTCAAATAAAAGAATGGCAAAAGGCATATCCATACAAAATACGGAATCCAAAATACGGATTCACTATAAGAGACTGTATATATGAAATTTATTTAAGAACAGAAGGCGAAGCCGTTATTGCAACAGATGTGGGTCAGCACCAAATGTGGGCCGCTCAAATTTACGGCATAAAAAACCCACTAAAGTGGCTAACTTCAGGCGGTTCTGGCACCATGGGTTTTGGTTTACCAGCAGCCATTGGCGCCAAATTTGCAAGACCAAAAGACACAGTGTGGTGCCTAAGTGGCGACGGTGGATTTCAAATGAACATCCAAGAGCTAATGACAATTGTAGACTTTGACCTAGATATTAAAATAGCTGTGCTAAACAACAGCTACCTAGGCATGGTACGCCAATGGCAAGAATTATTTTACGAAAACAATTACTCATCGGTTAACATCACCTCGCCAGACTACATGAAACTAGCAGAAGCATACGGAATTAAAGGATTTAGAGCTACAAACCGCAAAGAAGCCGCAGAAATGACAGAAAAAGCACTAAAACATAAAGGTCCAGTGTTAATAGAATACAAAGTTGAAATGGAAGATAACGTTTATCCAATGGTACCAGCCGGCAAATCACTCGGTGAAGTAATTGTAGAACCATAATATGACTCAAGAACTATACTCATTTAAAGATAGAAAAGGACCAGTAAAAGAACACATACTGGTGGCAATGGTCGAAAACAAAACTGGAGTTTTGAGTAGGGTATTTAGTTTATTCCGCAGAAGACGCTTTAATATTAAAAGCATGACGGCAGGCGCAACCGAAAGAGACGATTTATACAGGTTAACCATAGTAGTGGACGGCGAAAAAACCAATGTAGAACAGGTTATTAAGCAACTCTACAAAATAATTGAAGTTATTAAAGTTTCTGATGTAACAAGTGAAAACATCACAACACGCGAGTTAGCGCTAATCAAAATTAGCACAAATAAAAGTAATAGACTTGAAGTTTTACGCATAGCTGGTGTATATAGATGCAAGGTTGTAAGCAGTAGCAAAAACCATGTCATTATTGAAATCACAGGCCGACCTTCAAAAATCAACAGTTTCATTGAAATGTGTAAAATATTTGGAGTAGTAGAATTGGTAAGAACAGGTGTTGTAACAATGACAAGATAAACATGCCCGGGTGGCGGAATTGGTAGACGCGCGAGACTCAAAATCTCGTCTATGCAAATGGGTGTGGGTTCGATTCCCACCTCGGGCACCATTATTATGATCAAGTATATTGCCTTATTACGGGGTATAAATGTTGGAGGTCACAATGTAAAAATGGACCGACTTAAGGAGATTTTTACTACTCTGGGATTTAAAAATATAAAAACTGTTATTGCCAGTGGTAATGTTATTTTTGAAACACTGGAAACGAATCCCAAAGCAATTTGCAAAAACATAGAAAGCACACTTCATAAAGAACTTGGATATGAAGTTCCGGTGCTTTTAAGGACTTCAGAGGAAATTAAAAAACTAATTGCAGCAGATCCCTTTAAAGACATTAAAATAACTCCGGAAACAAGATTATATGTAAGTTTTTTAAGCGAACCTTCAACAAGTAACATCAAATCTCCTCATAATATTGGTGATGGCGCATTTATGATTCTAAGCATAAGCAAAACCGAAGTATGTAGTGCCTTAACACTATCAAAAGACAAAGGAACACTAGATTTAATGAAAATTTTAGAAAAGGAATTTGGCAAAAAAATCACTACTAGAAACTGGAAAACAATTACTAAACTCGTTAATTAACATGATCCATGCCCGAAATGCCAGAAGTAGAAACAATAAGAAGGGACTTGGAAAAAGAAATCAAAAACGAAAAAATTGTGACCTTTGAGGTAAAAACCGCATCGCAATTTAAAAGTTCAAAATCCGCGCCAAAAATATTAAAAAGCCTCATTGGACAAAAAATAGTAAAATTTGAAAGAATTGGCAAACTACTAATTTTTCAGCTATCAGACAAGCAAAACTATTTACTTTGTCACCTAAGAATGACAGGCCAATTAATTTTAACAAACAAGCTTGAAACAAAACAAAACCCAAAAAACAAGCACACTCACATAGTAATAAAATTTGAAAACGGCAAGCTGCTAAATTTTAACGATATTAGAAAATTTGGCTACCTACAGCTTTGCACCTTAGAAGAAAAGAACACTATCAAGGAAAAATTTGGCATTGAGCCCTTATCAACAAACTTCAATCTACAAAACTTTACCAAAGCCCTAGGCATAAGAAAAGCACCTATAAAAAACATTTTGCTTAACCAAAAATTAATAGCTGGCATTGGCAACATATACGCAGATGAAATCTGCTTTAGCGCCAAAATCAACCCTCAAAAACCAACTTCCAAATTATCCAAAATAGAAATTAAAAACCTATTTAACTTCACTCAAAAAGTAATTGAAAAAGCCATTGAACAAAGGGGCACCAGCTTTAGCGACTACAGAGATGGAAAAGGCAACAAAGGAAACTACCTAAAAATGCTAAATGTGTATGGCAAAAGCGGAAAAAATTGCACAATTTGCAAAACCATAATCTCCAAAATCAAACTAGCAGGGCGTGGTACTCATTTTTGCTCAAAATGCCAAAGCACCAATTGGTAATTGATAAATCAACAAGAACCATATACAATACTATAAAATAATTTTCCATATGCGTAAATTAGCAGTAGTATTAGTTTTATTGGGCTTTGCATTAAGCAATAGTGTTGTTTATGCCCAAGATCTCAAACCCGCCCCAAAAGAACTACAAGCGGTAATTTCATCGGAAGACAATATCGCCATCAACAAAAAAGCCCTATTTGATGCATCTGACTCTACACTTTTACAGCCAGAAGAAGAGGTAAACACAAACTACATCTGGGACTTTGGAGACAATTCAACCCAACAGGTGGGCAAAGAGGCAATTCACACTTACGAGAGCATTGGTAACTACAAAATAACCCTTACGGTTCAACAGCTAAAAGAAAAAAGCGTAATTGAAAAAGATGTTTATGTTTACAACAAAAGAGGACTTTTAATTACCGACACAACAAAAGAAGAGACAATAAAAGATATTGCAAAACAATCTCTCCACTACGGAATTTGGTTAAAGATTATAACTGCACATAATGACAATTCAGGATTAGTTATAGAAGAAGACCTCGCAAGCCAAATAAGTAGCGACGCCGAGTTCATAAAAGGTGCCGAGATGATAATTACATATACTCAATCTAGCACTGGCATTCAGGCATTTTCACACTTTTGGCAAAAACTAGAGAACCAAGAATCATTCAAAATAAACGAAAAATTATTAGTAAATATAACCGATGAAAACATTGATACAATTGGTAGATTAACCAAACAATCTTACAATGTTATTAAGCCTAGATTTATATTACTCACGCGCAAAGAAGCCTTTAACCCAATGTTTCAAAGTAAAAATTCGGGCGATTTTGTGAACACACTAGAGCAAAGAGCAATTGAATATAAAATTATTGATGAAAGAAGCGAAACTCCAGGATATTTTTTCCTTTCACGCTTAATTAGCAACTTTGGCACACACGGACTTTCATCTAATACAGTCTATTTAATTTTGGCACTTCCATTTATCACTTTTTTAATTTGCTTTGGCAGGCAAGTAATAGGCATATCAACCTTTGGCGTTTACACTCCAACCGTTCTAACACTAGCATTTATGGTTATGGGAATAGGTTTTGGGCTGTCCGTTTTAGTGATTGTAGTGCTTGTGAGCTACCTACTTAGAACATTATTCGAGCGCACAAACATCCTATACATACCCAAAGTAGCCCTACTAATATCCTTAACCAGCATATCGTTTTTATTTATCATTTGGGTGCTTTTGGCAACCGATAGCAATATTTCAATTGCACTCGCAATATTTCCAATGCTGGTAATGTCTACTTTGTCGGAAAAATTTATTTCCACACAGTCGGAAGAAGGGATTAAAACAGCATTCACTGCCACTTTTGAGACAATTGCTGTGGCGGTTGCAATATACTACATAGTTAGTTGGAGCAGCTTTTCGAACACAATAATTTCCATGCCAGAACTAATACTAATCCCAATAATTGGCACTTTAATGTTAGGAAAATTTTCTGGTTTAAGGCTAACCGAATACTTTAGATTCCGCAGTATAGTAACTAACGACAGTGAAGAATAAACAACCATGTTTGAAACTTTTAAAAAATTTGGCGGTATTCTTGGTATAAATGCGCGTAACTTAAATTATGTTAGCAAATACAATCCAAAGGTTAGTAAAAAATTTGCTGATAACAAGTTATACACAAAAAACTTTTTATCCTCACGCGGACTTAAAACCGCAAAGCTATACCATGTGCTTAATTCAACCACCGATTTAAAAAACCTCAATCCACAATCACTACCAGAAAAGTTTGTAATTAAGCCAAATCACGGCTTTGGTGGCGAAGGAATTATAGTTATTAAAGATGTTAAAAATGGCCGCTTTATAACTAGTAGCGACAATACACTGAGCTGGGAAACCATCAATTTGCATTGTAATTCAATTTTGGAAGGTAAGTACGCAATCTCGGGTACAACCGACCAAGTGCTTATTGAAGAGCACCTAGAATCACACGAATACCTCTCAAAATACACATATAAGGGCCTACCCGACATTAGAGTGATTGTATTTAACATGATTCCGGTAATTGCCATGCTCAGGCTTCCAACAAAGGAATCCGACGGCAAAGCGAATTTACATTTAGGCGCAGTAGGACTAGGAATAGATATTGGCACAGGAAAAACAACCTACTGTGTTAAAAATAATAAATATATTAGTAAATTATGGAATGGGGAAAAGGTTAACACACTTACCATTCCCAAATGGAATCATATTTTAGAAATGGCTTGCAGAGCACAACAGATTAGTAAAATAGGGTTTTTAGCAGTGGATTTAGTGCTAACTACTACAGGAACAAAAATTTTAGAACTAAATGCTAGAGCGGGTTTAGCTGTACAAATTGCAAACAAAGCTGCACTCAAAAACAGACTTCACAAAGTAGAAGATTTAAAAGTATTAAGCCCAGAACAAGGCGTATCCATTGGCAGAACACTCTTTTCCAAACAAGCAATTTTACAAACTGTGGAAAGTAAAAACAGCAAAAAAACAATCGGACTATACGAAACCGTACTTGTGCTAGGTGGTAAAAATCAGTATGCCGTTGCCAAAATTGACCCACACGGAGACGCCAACTACATAGATAGTAGCCTTTTAAAAGGCACAGATACATCAACAGATATAATAATTAAAGATAAAAGACAAACCATGCCTTTTGTTGTGCAGGATTTTTCCAACAGCAAATTCAAACTAGTTATAACCGGAAAACATCTTAATGAATTTATAATTGATCCAACAATTAACACCATTCAAAAAACTCTAAACATAATGCACCCGGATGAAAAAATCATCATCAACATTGATAAACGAGTTTGCGACATTGATGAAAAAATTAAACTTTTATCATATGTGAAGCCACAAAATCTAAATGAAGAAAGGGAAAAGTTCTTTAGAAATCCAAATTTTTCACCTCAATTCAGCTACAAAATACCTAAGTTGGATTTTGCTGGACTAAAAAAGGATCTCAAAAAAATACCTCTTAAAATTGGGCATCCTTTAATACCAGTTTATCAATCCAAAATTGATGAATTGAATTTAAAACTGCAGTTAATTCAAAACATTGGCAACAGTAAATTTGGTGAATACAGCGCAAAATTGTATGGTGAAGCAAACGAAGAACTGCAAGAAGAAGCCCAAAAACAGCTAGCAAGCCTAGAAATCACACCCGATGAAAGTGCATTTATTCCATTTAAAGACACCGTTGAATTACTAAAAGCAGCCTTAAGAAAGCGAAAACTATCTCATTGGAAGGTTGTCATATCTGGCGAAACAATCGCCGATGTACAAGTAACAAAATCCAATACATT
>JBGAUX010000008.1:0-29443 GCA_044228405.1 Candidatus Altimarinota bacterium
GCAATTAGTTTCGCAAACGATATTTTTAGCTATGTTTTTAGCAACTACTTTAGTTGTAGGGGCTCTTGTTTATTTGAATTTTGATACACAAACAGTAAAACATTTTACTGTTGTTAAAGGTGAAATTTCAATTGCAGCCGATGATTTTAAGGGCGAAAAATTAACTATTAGGAGCCAGCATCCGCTTAAGGTAGAGGATAAATATCAAAGCGAAGTACTAGAAGTGTTAGAGGAGTTTTTGAAATCAAATGCTGTGCGCAGTTTTTATTCTCAAGTTGAAAATAATTCTTACTATATTCAAAAAGGCGAAGGCGAAAAAAACAGTGAAAAAAATCTGAAAGGACAAATGATTTTAAGATCAAACAACACTGAATTCGGCAATAAAAGTTTTTATGTTAATCTTTTAAATTTAGATGGTGAAACTATTGGCGCACAGTTTTTTTCGCTTCCAGAAACGCTAATTGGTGAAGAGAGTAAAGCCTACATCTATGATTTTGAGTTTGAAAACATTGCTCCTGGCATTTACACACTAAATATTATTAATGTGAATGCCAATGTTAAAGGTGATTATGAATTGGTGTCCATAGGTGTAAATAATGGTAAAGGAAATGCAAAAGTGATTTCTATTAACGAAGCAATTTCAAGTGTAAAAGAGTTTTCTTTTGAGTTTATCAAAGACGCCGATTTGCTTTTAGGCTTACTGCAAAACGATCAATTGTTAGATTTAAAATTCACTACATTGTAGGCTGAAATATTTTTATATGTCCATTGATGCTCTAACTTTAAACTGTCTTGAGCAAGCTGTAGGGCAACCTGGTCGAGTCTTTCGGAATTTTCAAATATAACTAATGCAGGTTCGTTATTTTTTTGTAAATCACTCAAAGTTTGCGATAACATTTTTTGATCTAGTGGCGCTTCCCATGGAGAAACTTTTGTATAGCCGAAAGCCTTTTTGTCCCTTAGTAGAGCAGAAATTAACACCTCCCTTTTGGGGTAAATATACTTGTCGATATTTAGTGAAATTACCAATGCGTTTGAATCGGTTGTAGCTAAAATTTGTTTTTGAATTTGCATGCCATCCACAAGTTGAGTGCGTTTTTCAATTAATCCTCCCCGAAAAAACAATGCTGTTAGCACAAAGGAAGTAGCTAAAATTGGAATAAATATTTTTTGTAATTTAGGTTTTAATTGAAAGATGCTTAACACAGACAATAAAGGCACAAATAAATAAAATGGCAGTGTATAGCGCAAAAAGGATGAGTTTAAAACCGCTTGTTTGTGTCCCCAAAAAATACTGCCAGCGTATTGCCAGGTTAAAAGAAGAAAAATGAAAGTAGAAATTGTAAGGAAAAACGGAAATTTTTTGGGTAGTGATTTGAAATTTTTAACTAATAAATGAACAGCTAAAACTACAGAAAATGGAAATAGAAAAATTAGGTAATTAAATATTTGTCTTAAAAAATCTGCAAGGGTGCCAGAGAATAGGCTTGTGCTACTGCCAATAATTTCACTAAGAATGGGGTATTGAATGCTGTATCCACTTGTTAAAACATCACCATAAAGGCGAATGTTTATTAATAGTATAAATACAACTGGTAGTAAAAAAGCGAACACTGATAGGGCAAAATTTTTCCAAGAAGGGAATGTTTTTTTGTCTGTAACTTTAAATAATGAGTACATGACAAACGGTAAAACCCAAATGGCATTGCTGAGACGAAATAGCACAGACAAGCCAAAAGCTAAGGCTGAGGCAGGCATTTTTTTAGCCAAAAATCTATCTAATCCTATTAATAAAAATAGTAGCGATAGCAGGTCGTCTGAAATTAACGATGTACCCAAGTATAAAAAATTAGGCAAAAGAATAAGGAGTGCCGAGCTGTAAAATGCAGTTTTTTCGCCAAAGATTTTTTTTGTAATTTTATAATAAAACCAGATGATAAATGCAAAAATCAATGGAGTTACAAGGATTATTAAAGGCTTAGATAAAGCCATAAACAAGCCATAAAAGAAGAGCACAGCAGGGAATGTTTGGGGTGTGACCGCTCCATTTAATTGAGTGGCGTCTCTTGGTGTAAGTGCTGTTTGTAGAGTGGGATTATCAAACTGATGATTTAAAGGAACCGGTAAATTTCCAGTCTGCGCAAATTGTTCTATAAAAGCCATGGACACATTTTCTTTCGAACTGGTAAAAACATTATTTAGGCTATAATTCCAATTTTGACCAATGAGTAGTGTGGCAAAAAAAGCTATTGAACAGAGCCACAAAACTCGATTTTTAAGTAGTTGGTTTATCATTAAATTTCATTATAAAAAATCCTAATATTTGGCATATATTTTGTAGCACTAATAGCCCAAGTACCATAGGAAAATAAGTTGTGAACGAACTAGCTTTTAAGGCTTCGAACCCTGTTTTAAAAGGCGTTTTAACGTTAGCGAGGCTTATTTTTTTCACCTTTTTGTATTCATAAATAGCCTTGCCTCTTTGAATATGCCACTTTAAAAAACCAATAAAACTTTTTCTTGGTAAATGGTTTACTGTTGCCTGTTGTACATATAGTATTTGCGCTCCCAGAGCCTGTAAATTGTCGCCCAGTAAAACATCTTCCTTACCTTTGGTGAGAGTATTTTCAAAGCCACCAGCTTTTAAAAGTAGATCCTTTTTAATCGCAAAATTTCCCGAACAAAGATGATTTGTGTAATTGTTTTCATCAACATGCCAGATTTTTTCAAAACCCAAAGCTGCACCACCGGGATAACCCAGCAAACTGATTGAGTCCGCCAGGTATCCGTTTTTTAGAGGTATAAAAGAGCCGGCGGTAGTTACTTTGGCGCTGTTGGCATTATCGTTGCCGTTGGCTAAAATTGGGTCTACTAAATTTTGTAGCCACTTGTCGTTTTGAGGCATTTCATCATCATCAATAAAAGCTAAAATTTCACCCATTGCATTCTTGATTCCTTGGTTTCTATAATAGCTAACTCCCATATTGTCGGCCTGGGGAAAAACTTTAATTTTAGCGTTTGCAAGTTTGTTTTTATCAAAAGGTTTATGTGGAACAATCACAATTTCAAACTCGAAAGAACATTTTTGCTCAGTTAAATTTTGAGCCAATTGGTAAAGATTTTCTCTAACTAAAGATGGAATAATAATTGAAACTAATGGTTTGTTATTTTCCACAAAAGTGAGCGGTTAAAAAATGAGCAGTTATTTGGAGTAAGTATCTTTTTTAATTCTATAGAGAATTTCAGATTGAATTCTGCGGTTACCTACTATTAAATCGGCGATGAAAGCTAAAATAACCAGCATTGTGCCAGTAATAAATAAGATAAAACTCACCAGTGGGAATAGTTGAAATTCGGTGAATATAATTGCTAAAAGGATTGCTAAAACGCCCAATGTAAAAAATTTACTGAATGGTTTATAGGTTGCCAGTGAGCGCAAAATTGCACCTAAAGATTTCCAAATATGTGAAAAAACTCCTGCGATTAATTTTGATTCACCGTGTGATCGCGAGTTAAATGTTACAGGCAAATTTACTACCTCTAAATCCCAAAATGCGGCTTGAATAAGGCTTTCGTGAGTATAAGTGTGTGATGCTAAAATCTGCGTTTTTAAAGCCGTTTCACGAGTAAAAGCGCGAAAGCCAGAAGATGCATCGTTTACTTTTAGGCCGGTTGTTAAACGAAGAAAAAAGCTACCAATGATGTTGCCATACTTTTTAGTAAAAGGCATATGATTAAGTTTTTTAACTTGGCGATCGCCAACCACCATGTCTGCTTTTTGTTCAATAAGCGCACGAGTAAGCTGAGCAATTTCACTTGCTAGATACTGGCCATCGGCATCAATGTTTACAATCACATCTGCGCCTCTTTTTAACGCCTCATTGATACCCGCTTGAAACGTTTTTGCTAAGCCGTTTTTATGAAGTTGACTAATCAAAATTGCACCAGCGTCTAAAGCTATTTGAGCAGTTTGATCGGTTGAGCCATCATCAACAACAATAACTTGAATTTTATTAAATCCAATAATGCTTTGAGGAATAGTGGAAATCACTTCCGCCAAAGACTTTTCTTCGTTGTGCGCAGGTATTGTAACAATTAAATCCACGATGTTATTTAAAGATTAAGTGCCTTCCTGCCAAGAAGCTAAATAAGCTTTTTGCTCTTCTGTAAGCTTATCAATGCTAATGCCCATCGCTTCTAATTGAAGCCCAGAAATGAAATCATCAATTTCATCAGGTAGGGTAATTACATCATTTGGCATCTTCCCTTTATTTTTTACAATGTATTCACAGGCCAAAGCTTGCCCACAAAAACTTAGACTCATCACCTCGCTTGGGTGCCCTTCGGCAGCGGCTAAATTCACCAATCGCCCTTCACCGATGAGGTAAATAATCTTACCATCCTTAAGTGTATATTCATCAAAATAATGACGAACCCGACGCTTTGAAGTGGAATTTTCTTCTAAAGATTTAACATCAATTTCATTATCAAAATGGCCTGAATTACACATAATTGCATAAGGCTTCATGTTTTGCATATGGGCTAAACTAATCACATGCTTGTTGCCGGTAACCGTAATAAAAATGTCACCAATTTTAGACGCTTCTTCCATCGGCAACACCCTGTAGCCGTCCATAGCAGCCTGTAGAGCGCTGAATTTGTCGATTTCAGTAACAACTACATTTGCACCAAGACCAGACGCTTTAAGGGCGGTTCCTTTGCCACAACTGCCGTAGCCTAAAATCACTACGGTTTTGCCGGCAAATAAAATGTTGGAAGCTCTCAAAATACCATCTAAGGTAGATTGGCCAGTGCCATAATAGTTATCCATTAAGTGCTTAGTTTTATTGTCGTTTACAGCAATTACCGGATATTTAAGCGCGTCGTCTTTTACCATAGCCTTTAAACGCACTATGCCAGTGGTAGTTTCTTCACAACCTCCCAAAATTTGAGGGATCAATTGTGGATAATTTTTGTGGATTTCACTTACCAAATCGCAACCGTCATCAATAGTAATATGAGGCCCAGCTTCAATAACTTTGCGTATATAACGGTAATAATCTTCGTGTGATTCACCTTTGTAGGCATACACGCTCACGCCCTCTTGCGCCAAAGCTGCGGCAACATCGTCTTGTGTGGAAAGCGGGTTACAGCCTGTGATAAACACCTCTGCACCACCTGCAATTAAAGTGCGCACAAGCACACCAGTTTCTTTTGTAACATGAAGAGCCAAGGCAATTTTCACTCCTGTAAACGGTTTTTCCTTAGCAAATCTTTCCTTAACTTTTAAAAGGGCCTGCATATTGTGCTCGGCAACCTCCAAATTCATACGCCCTTGTTCGGCTAACGAAATGTCTTTTACTTCAAAATCTTGTGTCATAAATTAGTTTAAATTAAATACCGGCATCTGCTTTTAAGTCAGCTGCCTTATCTGTTTTTTCCCATGTGAACTCAGGTAATTCACGCCCAAAGTGCCCGTATGCTGCTGTTTTTTTAAAGATTGGCCGACGCAATTGTAGGTTTTCAATTATGCCATTTGGAGTTAAATCAAAATGCTTTTTAATCAATTCGGCAATTTTTGCATCATCAACTTTGCCAGTACCAAAAGTATTTACATTAATTGAAATTGGCTCAACAACGCCAATTGCGTATGAAACTTGAACTTCGCATTTTTCTGCCAAACCGGCTGCCACTAAGTTTTTGGCAACATAGCGCATTGCATAAGCCGCACTACGATCAACTTTGGAAGCATCCTTGCCAGAAAAAGCACCTCCACCATGACGACCCATGCCACCATAAGTATCCACAATAATTTTTCTACCAGTTAATCCGCAATCTCCAGGCGGGCCACCAATAATAAATCTGCCCGTTGGATTGATGTGATAAATTGTGTTGTTATCCACCAAATTTCCGCAGATAGGCTGAATAATATGCTCAATCATGTCGCTTTTAATTTGCTCCAAAGTAACTTCTTGCGCATGTTGAGTAGAAATTACAACCGTGTGAATTCGCTTTGGTTTGCCATTTTCGTACTCTACTGTCACCTGTGTTTTCCCATCGGGTCGTAAATATTTTAGCCCGCTACTTTTACGATTTTCCGCAAGCTGTTGCGCTAATTTGTGTGCTATTGAAATAGGCATCGGCATTAATTCTGGCGTTTCATTACAGGCAAAACCAAACATCATACCTTGGTCGCCAGCGCCTCCAGGATTCACGCCCATCGCAATATCCGGGCTTTGTTCATCAATTGAAGACATTACCGCACAAGCCTTGTGGTCGAAGCCATATTCACCATTGTCGTAGCCAATTTGACGAATAGTTTCTCGGGCAATTTTTGGAATATCAACATAACTATTAGTTGTGATTTCGCCTGCAATTAGCACTAAACCAGTGGTTACAAGCGTTTCGCAAGCCACTCTACCCATTTTGTCCTGCTCTAAAATAGCATCCAAAATAGCATCTGATATTTGGTCGGCAATTTTATCAGGATGCCCTTCGGTTACAGATTCCGATGTAAAAAGATGATTTGTCATATAAAAAAATCAGGTCGTCTAAGCTGGGATTATACAGCACATTGTGGCTTTTTAAAGGGAAAAATCTTGTTTAGTTTGCTCAAAAAGTTTCCTGCATATAAACTTTGGCTGAAAATAAACTAAAACTATGGAGAATCGACCTCAAATTAGTGTTGTCATAATTCATTACAACACCAAACACTACCTTAAAACTTGCTTGGACTCATTGTTTAGCCAAACCTACCCTAACATAAAAATTTTTTTCATTGATAATAATTCTCCAGATGCATCATGGAAGGAAGTTATGAGTGAAAATTATCCAACAGAAAAGTACAAAAATCTTGAAGTGATTGCGAACGACGACAATAGTGGTTATAGCGGTGCTGCAAATCAGGGTGTTTATTTGGCTAAGGACGCAGATTATATTTTGATTACAAATCCGGATATAATTTTTGAGCCTGATTATTTTGCTAAAGTTTTAGAGCGGATGGAGAAAGATAAAACGGTTGCCGCTATTACCGGAAAGATTAAAAAATATGATTTTGAAGCCAAAAAACAGACTAATTTTATTGATACTGTTGGGCTTTTTTCATTTAAAAATCGTCGCGTAATTGATGACGGACAAGGCTTGGAAGATGATGGCAGATTTGATAAAGAAAAAGAAGTTTTTGGAATTTCTGGTGCTTGCCCTTTGTATAGAAAAACGGCTTTGGAAGACACGAAAATTGGCGATGAATATTTGGACAACGATTTTTTTATGTACAAGGAAGATGTGGATTTATCTTGGCGTTTTCAGTTATTTGGCTGGAAATGTTTGTACTATCCCGAGGCAGTGGCTTGGCACGGCCGAGGAACGGGTGTTTTGAAAAGATTTACTCACATGGAGGTTGCAAAAAATCGTAGTAAATTGTCGGACTTTCAAAAGTTTTATGGATTTAGAAATCAACGCTTAATGCAGATGAAAAATGAAATGTGGGGAACTGCGCTAAGGCACCCTTTTGCTATTTTAGCGAAGGAAATTTTGATACTTGGATATTTGATTTTGCGTGAACCCAAGCTGTTTAAAGGCTACAAAGACATTTTTAAAAAGATGCCAGCAATGTTGAAAAAACGAAAACACATTATGAAGCACAAGAAAGTTACTTGGCAACAAATGGAGCGATGGTTTAACCAAAAGCAGTCGGAATACTACCTATAAAATGAAAATTTTTGATAGAAAACAAATGATAACCGGGCCTGCTTTGCTCAATTTTCAAGTTGAAAATAATATTGCTTTGAAGGTTTTTAAACAAGTTTTTGACCCTTTATTAGCTGTGTTTTTTATAGTTGGATTTTTGCCTTTGTGGGTGATTATTGCGATTTGTATTAAGTTAGATTCTCGCGGACCAATAATTTTTTTGCATGAAAGAATTGGAGCAAATGGAAAAAAGTTTTTACTCTATAAGTTTAGAACAATGAGAGCGGATGTTAGTCCACAAGCGGAATCGCCGGTGACGGTAAGCGATGCCCGTATCACCAAATTCGGAAGATTGCTACGCAAAACCAGCCTCGATGAAGCACCTCAATTTTTAAATGTTTTACAAGGCGAAATGTCTATTGTAGGGCCCCGACCCGAGATGCCATTTATTGTTGAAAACTACAAAAACTGGGAAAGAAAGCGCCTTGATGTTAAACCTGGCATCACTGGTTTATGGCAAGTGTTAGGCCGAAAAGACATGCCACTGATAGACAATTTGGAGTATGATTTTTATTATTTACAACATAGATCTGTGATGTTGGATCTAGCGATTTTAGCGAAAACAGTTATCATAGTAATAACTGGAAAGGGCGCGTACTAAGCTTTTTATTCGCTTAAAAAATGACAAAATCAATTCTCAGTAGAATAATTTTTTACAGCTTTGCACTATTTTTTTTAATTTTGCCAGCAGTTTTTTGGTTGGGTTTTGAATCAATTTTTTCGGTAGCAAAGATGTTGCTAGTAGTTTTCTTCACTGATTTTTTATTGCTATGCGTAATGATTTATTGGCACAGTGAAAGGGAAATTGCCGTTGCCAAACCCACTACATGGCAAAAATATAATTGGATTTTTTTAAGCTCCGCCTTTTTGTCTACAATTTTTTCAGCTAATTTTTTCAGCAGTTTTTTTGGAACAACCGACATCTTTTTGGGACTTTTAACTCTGGTTCATATTGTTGCGCTTGGATGGATTTTTAGTAGTTTTTTCCCAAAAGAAAAAGTTCCAACATTATTGTACTCAATGTTTGTGGGTGCATTTTTTGTAGCACTGTACAGCATATTCCAGTTTTACGGTTACATAAAATTTGCTGATATTAGTTGGACTCAAAATCCTGGTAGTAGAGCTTTTGGCACTCTGGGACATCCAAATCATTTAGCTGCATACATGGCATTTAATTTGGCGACGGGCTTTGGCTTATTATTTCACTGCAAATTGAAATGGAAAAAAATACTTTTAATAGCCGGTGGTTTGTTGATGTTTTGGGCCCTGTTACTAGCTGGAAGTAGAGGCGCATTTTTGGCAATTATTATTGCCTTACTAGTTCAAATTTTTATTTTATTTAGAAAACGGAAAAACAAGTCCATTAAAAAAATTATTGTTGGATGCATATTATTTGTTGTTGTTGCAATCACAGCTTCGCCTCTTTTAGTGCAAACGCCTTTGTTTAATAGAATTGAAAAAAGTGTAAAAACAGAGAATGTGATTTCTGGTTCCGACAGACTAAGTTGGTGGAAAAGTGGCTTTGATATTTTTATTGATAACCCTGTTTTTGGCTCTGGGTTGAGCACTTTTCCTGATGTTTATAATGAGTATCGCCGACTAGATTATCGAGTGCTTGGCGACCTGCAAGACACCACTACACCCGAAAGTGCGCATAATGAAATTGTAAACACTTTAGCCACTCAAGGTGTATTTGGTTTGTTTGCAATGATTATGTTATTTGGCTATCCATTGCGATTAATTGCTCTAAGGTTTAAAGATAAAAAATTAAAAGAGAAAGATAAATATCTGTTAATTGCACTTTCGGGTGGCATTGTAACTTGCTTAATTCAGGTGCAATTTAACTTTTGGGTTGTAAGTACATTTGCAGTTTTTTACTTTGCTTTGAGTGCCGTCTGTTTGCTATGTGAAAAGCAAATACCTCAAACTTTAAAAATTAAAACAGGTTTATTTAGATGGGTTTTATATGTGTTTTTTATTTTGATTTTGTGTTCACTAGCTTTGAATTATTACCGATTGAAAGCAGAATATTTTATACAAAAGGGTGATTCAGCAATTTTTGCGCAAGACAAAGAAAAGTATTATGCAAAAGGTGTTTTGAGTTTTCCTTGGGATTACAATTACAGTGTTAAATATGCCGATTATGCGCTTGGTTCTATTATGGCAAATCGTCCCGATGCAGATTTTTCAAAGTACATTCATTTAAGTATAAGTTATTACAAAGACGCACTAAAGATTAATGATCACCGCCCAGTTGTTTGGGGAAATTACGCAGTGTCCTTGCTAACTTTCAGCAATTATCAATCTGCTTTGGGCGATGAAAAACTTAAATACGAAAATCAGCAACTTGGCATTGAAGCCTTTGAAGTGGCCATAAAAAAGGCTAAAAACAACCCTTTCTTTAACTATCATTTTGCTATGGCTTTGGAAAAAGTTGGGCTAAATGATGGCGCCCTGGAGCAATACAAAACTACTCTTAAAATTCGACCAAATTATTTAGATGCGCAAAGTCGACTTGAAAAATTAACCCTTTCTTAATTCAATAGTGCGTTTTTTAGCTTTCAAAATTGCTTCTTGAAAACTCTTCTTAATTTTTTTTGATTCCATATGGGTAATTGCGGCATGGGTTACACCGCCTTTTGAGGTAACATTTTCGCGTAGTTGAACAAAATCTTCTTTGCTATTTTGAGCCAATTTAATTGCTCCTAAAAAGGTTTGCAGACACATTGCCTTAGCATCTTTTTTTGAGAATCCAAATTTTTCCGAAGCGGTTTGCATAGCTTCTAAGAAGTAAAAAACATAGGCAGGTCCGCAACCGGTTAAAGTGCCAATGTCAACAATTTCAGATTCTGTTTTTAACTCCATTTCAACGCCAGTAGATGCAAATATATTTTTTATCAAAGTCTTTTCTTTTACAGTTAAATTTTTGGAATACCAAGCAGTAAAACCTTCATTTATTTGCACTGGCGTATTTGGCATTGCGCGCACAGTCTTGCTCTGAGAGCTCCATTTTTCAATCTGACTAGTCGTAATTCCGGCAGCTACAGAAACTAATATTTGGGGAGATTTTAAATGAGGTTTAATTTCTTTTAAAACATTTTCTATTAAATTTGGCTTTACGGCCAAAATAATTACTTGAGACTTAAGCGCAATTTCCAAATTATCAGCTGTGATTGCAATGCCATCTTTTTTAAGAGATTTAATTTTTGCAATGTGAGGATTGCTTACAATTACTCCAAAATCATTGATTTTGCTTATTGAGATAGCCATTGCTCGCCCCATATTTCCTCCTCCAATTACTCCAACGGTGATTTTATTTTTCATAAAAACTAATTTAATAAACCAATTAAAGCGACCATTCTATTTGAATTTTCTGGTTCGACTCGATACGAAAAGAATAAGTTGAAATTGCATTTTGTACAAAGTTTAGCAATCTCAATGTTAGATTTAGTAAGTCCCATAGCTAAAAATTCTTGCTCTGTGTAACGCCAAAAATCAACGCTGTGGCCGTCTGGTAAAATATATTCGTGTAAAAATGCAGGCAGTTCTTGCTGAGGATTAGTGAAATAACTGCAACAAGGACCCAAAGATGGGGAAACGCCAGCTAAAATATTTTCTGGGTTACAGCCAAAATCGTTTATCATTTTTTGAATAGTTTTACTTACAATATTTTGCGCAGAACCACGCCAACCACTATGCACGGCGCTCACAACTTTTTTAACAGGATCAAACAACAAAACAGCCTGACAATCCGCCATATTCACAGCCAAAAAAACAGCTTTTTTATCGGTTATTAAAGCGTCGGCCTCGGGAGCTTCAATATTGTTTTCAGCATTGTTTTCATTAACAATCACAATCTTATCACTATGAATCTGTTTTAAAAAATTCCATTCCGCAGTGACGTTTAAGTTTTCTGCAAAATTAGCTCTTGCTCCCAAATCGTCAAACCTCAAAGAACCCGCCTCTTTACTGCTCACGGCATGAAACAACTCCTTTTTATAAGGTGCAAATATTTCAAAATAATAAACTCCATTTAGCTCTAACACTTTGAATATGTTAATATCAAATAAAGATTAGCTCAAATTACAATGAAAAAGAAATGGATATTGGCAGTTTTATTTGGTGCTGTATTTAGTGCGGTTTTTTTAAGTGCATGTACACAAACTAATACAGGCATTATTAATGTGCATGAACACTTGGAGTCCGAGGCTTCGGCTGAAAAGCTTTTGCGTGCAAATAAAGAATTTGGCATTGTTAAAACAGTATTACTTGGTAGTCCCGTGGAAACATTGGAGTTCGATGGCAGGGAAGGCTTTTCCGGCTACGACGAAAACAATGAAGTGATTTTGAATATTGCTCAAAAATACCCTGATGATTTTTTGGCTTTTTGTACGATTTATTGGCAAGACACAGACAAACTTGCGAAGCTAAAAGATTGCGTTGCTCATGGAGCTAAGGGCTTAAAACTTTACAATGGTCATGGCTTTTTTCATACAATGCCACTGGATGATTTTAAAATGGAGGAAATTTATGATTATCTGGAAGAAAATTCTTTGCCGGTTTTGTTTCATGTAAATGGAGGGAAATACTTAACTGAATTTAAAAACGTATTGAATGCACATCCAAACTTGAAAGTTATTTGTCCTCATTTTTGTTTGTTGTCGGGAAATTTTAACGGCATGGAGAGCTTTTTAGACGATCATCCAAATGTTTATTTTGATATCAGCTTTGGCTATGTAGATTATGTACAGGAGGGCTTCGAGCGCTTTAACAAGGATATCGAAAAATACAGAGATTTTTTCATTAAGTATCAAGACAGACTTTTGTTTGGTACAGACACAGTTGTAACCGAGGTAGATTTTAAGGATGAGGCCTGGCTTAAACAGTTGTTTGGCTTTTACCAAGCTTGGTTGGAAGAGGAGAATTTTACATTCAGCATTGAAAAACCGCACAAAATAGATTTTGAGGTTAAAGGCATGCATTTGCCAAAAGAGGTGTTGGATAAAATTTATCACGAAAATGCCGAAGAGTTTTTGGGGCTTTAGGCAGTTGCGTTATCCGCCATTGCTTCTGCAATCCTTGCCCTGTATTTTTCCATATCTTCTTTAATAACATCTGGTGTATTTGGATCTTCCAAATAAGCATCAATTGAGAGTATTGGGTTTTCTTGGGCCCATCGTTTAAGATTTGCAATATTGGTGTGGTCGGCTTGGGTTAATTCAGGATTTTCCTCGCCAACAAGTTTCTCATACTCTCTTAAAGTGCTGCAAATTAAACGAGGCAAAACATTGTAAAATGAGAAATTTTTCTCCCCAAACTTATCTTGTTTTTGTGCCAAAATTTCCAGAGCAAAAGGTATCAAGCGGGTTGAATTTGCTCTTACAGTGCGTAAAGCATAACCGGGCTTGCCTTCACGCATTTCGTCGGTGTTATGGCATCTTTCACCCATTTTAACAGTGAGTGTAGTCCATAAAATGATGGTGCTTAAATCTTCACCTTGGGGTTCAAATTCTTTCACGGATTCTTTCGATTCTGCCGCAGCATCGGCAATAGCAAAGAGCTTAACAATAAATGAATCCATCTTTGGTTCCGCTGATTCGGGGAATTCTTCAAATAATTGAAGTGAATATCTCACAGGATTGTCCTGTGCGCCAAAAAAGTCCAGCCGAGGTGGTGTATGATCATAGGCTGTGGCGTCACTTACAATATCTTGATTATCTTCGCTAACTATTGTTGATAGTATTTTTGGAGTTTTAGTGTCGGCAACATTGTGCAGTAGAGCTGCTTGAATCTCATCATCACTCAATTTGTAATTTTTATTTAAAGCTCGCAAAATAGGGATTAGCACACGTTCGAGATTGTTTCGTCCAGTCATTAAGCTTAGGGTTTGTTTCAGAAAATTTTTCACAGGTGTTCCATTGGGACTATGAGATATGTGTTGTGAGATTGCAGTATCAACATGATGTAGTAGTTTTTCGATAGCCTCCAAAGCTCTTTCTTCATCATAGGAGCTGTCCTCTGGTATGTCGTGCAGTGCAGTTGCAATGATATGAGCGATTAATTCAGCAAATTTAGGTAGTTGAGGGGCATTAATATAGTAAGGTATGGTATCAAATAAATTGCGTAACATAGATTCATAAGGGTGCTCAATAAAGGCTTTACCATTGGCACGCAAGCGGGAATCGGGCTTTTGTGCAGCGGTTGTTTGTTCATGCGTTACCGCCTTCGCGCCCCCAATTGAAAAGTAAGCGGCGTCCACAGCTCTGGCTACACGATTTGCGGTTGCAACCTTTTGTTTAAGCGGATTTAAAGCTCTTTTGTTTACTGTAACTTTTTTTAATGATTGAATTAATAATTCATAGTAAAAACGCAAAGCTCTTATATATTCCTTAAAGTATGTCTCACTACTTAGTCTTAAAGAGCGCTCGGTGCTACGCCAAGCGCCAAAGGGTTCAGCCTCCTTCTCTAGTGGAATAATGGCGGAAATGCTTTTTCTTTGAACATCTGTTACATTTTGTATTTTCGCCATTTCTAAAATTCCATCAATTTTCGCTTGTTCTTCATTAGATCTTTCAGGAGCGCCTGTTAAATGTTGGCTCCAAGTGTGTCTTGTTAAGGTTAAGTCGTTTCTTGCCTTTTCCAGCCTTGCCCAATGCGTACGAAGAATTGCAAGGTCATCTGCTAAAACAGGTAGATCTTCCCTAAAACTCAAGTTGGAATCCATTTCAAAAACACTGTGTTGAAGCGACCACCACAAAGCCTCCTCCTCTGTCATTGCTGCGTCAATTTCGGCGAAAGGGTAGCTCCTACAGGTTACATAAGCATAGCGAGCCCTTAGAATGTTATCGTTTGCGGGAATCGCGCTTGCGCTCTCAAGTGTAGCAGGTGGTCCTACAACTTCCACGGGTGTCTCATCCATTAGATAGTCTCAAAGAGAATAATCTGACACTTTTACGCCGTTGTGTCAAATTTTTTATAGGCATCTTGAAGGTTGGGAAAGGCTTTGCCTCCTGCGTAAATAGCTTTGGAGCCTAATTTTTCTTCAATTCGTAGTAACTGATTATATTTTGCAATGCGATCTGTGCGACATAACGAGCCTGTTTTAATTTGCCCAGTGCCCATTGCAACGGCTAAATCGGCGATTGTAACATCTTCGGTTTCACCACTTCTGTGCGAAATAATCGAGGTCCAACCAGCCTCATGAGCCATTTTAATAGCTCGGATAGTTTCGCTTAAGGTGCCGATTTGGTTCAATTTAATCAAAATAGAATTCGCAACTTTTTGCTCAATACCCTTGCTCAATCTTTGCACATTGGTAACCAATAAATCATCGCCAACCAATTGGACAGCTCCATCGGTTGAGCCCATCATTTTTTGCCAACCCTCCCAATCGTCTTGATCCAAACCGTCTTCAATGGAAATAATAGGATATTTTCGCAATAAAACATCGTAATAAGCGATTAGTTCGCCATTGGTGAATTCAAAGGGCTTTCCTTCAACCTTAATATGATATTTGCCACCCTTGTAAAATTCGGAAGAAGCTACATCTAAAGCAATCATTACTTGCTTCCAAGGCTCGTAACCTGCACTTTTGATGGCCTGAACCACATAGTCTAAGGCCGCTTCGTTATGCGGTAAATTTGGCGCAAAACCGCCTTCGTCGCCTACACCTGTAGAAAGTCCGTTATCTTGCAAAATCTTTTTTAAATGATGAAAAATCTCCGTCCCCATTCGCAAAGCCTCCTTAAAACTTTCCGCACCCACCGGCATCACCATAAATTCTTGAATATCCAAGCCACTATCCGCATGCTGACCACCATTAATAATATTCATCATCGGCACCGGTAAAATGTGCGCTTCTGGATTTAAATATTCAAAAAGCGGCAATCCTTTTTCCAATGCAGCAGCATAAGAAGTAGCAAGCGAAACGCCTAAAATGGCATTGGCACCCAAGCGGCCTTTGTTCTCTGTACCATCCAGGTCAATTAATTTTTTATCTAAGCTTTCTTGGTCAAAAACATCCATACCTTTTACAGCTTTAGCAATCTCAGTATCAACATTTTCACAAGCCTTAAGCACGCCTTTGCCCATATAACGAGTTTTATCCCCATCTCGCAGCTCAACGGCTTCATGTATACCTGTGGACGCTCCACTTGGCACAATCGCTCTGCCAACAAAATTTTCAGTATGTACTTCTACTTCTACAGTTGGATTTCCGCGAGAATCAAGCACTTCACGAGCATTTACACTTTGAATACTGGACATAATAGTTAGTTAAATTCATACACAAATTACTGTGGCGCAAAACATAAGTCAATTAGGGGCACAAGCAATTAACTTTACTTTATCGCGATTTAACAGTAACTTTTGTGCGTCTAGAACTAACAAAAACAATTATGGAGCTTACTTGGCAAGGTGGTAGTACGGTAACTATCAAAGGTAACAAGGCGCAGGTTGTGGTAAATCCGCAAGCTGAACAAATGACAGAAGACAATATTTTGATTTTTAGCGACGAACAAAAAAAGGTAAAAAAAGGTTTAGAAGTATTTGATTGGCCAGGAGAATATGAGTTGAAAGGAGTTGCAATTACTTGTTTGCAGGCCTATACAAAGCCAAAGGGAGAGGCTGGTGCAAGCCCAACTTTAATCAGTAAGTTTGAAGTTGATGGTATACAATTTTGCCATTTGGGCGAAGTAGGCCACGATTTAGAGCCGGAAATGATTGAAAAACTTGGCAATGTTGATGTTTTGATTTTTGTAGATAACGGAAATTTAAGTTTGAAAAAGCTACATAGCCTTTTGGAAGAAATGGAACCGCGAGCCTTAGCGCCTATTGCATCTGAAAATCTTGATGTTTTCTTTAAAGAAATGGGCAGCGCCAAGCCACAAGCCGTTAAAAGCTACACAATCAAAGGCGATAGCCAATTTAGCGACGACAAGCGGGATTACATAGTGCTAGAGGAGGCTTAATGGTGTCCCCGGCAGGAATTGAACCTACATCTAAGCCTTAGGAGTGCCTTGTTCTATCCATTGAACTACGGGGACATTCAACTGCCCCAAATTAGCATTGAAGCGTTTTAATGTCACTTCAATATTTTTTGAAAGAAAAGTTTGCTAGAATGCGTATAACAAAGTGAACGGTCGATTATTCATAAATTAGAATCATAGAATTTAATCCTGCCACAGCCACGGATGAAGAAATTGTAAAGTTGTCGCTTGAAAATGC
The DNA here is from genome assembly GCA_044228405.1 of Candidatus Altimarinota bacterium. Classification (GTDB taxonomy): domain Bacteria; phylum Patescibacteriota; class Gracilibacteria; order UBA1369; family JBGAUX01; genus JBGAUX01. The sequence goes on from JBGAUX010000008.1 coordinate 16,975, forward strand.
TGACTGTTTTTTGCACTTAATGCAAAGATACGAAAGGCGATTATTGGCTTATATTTCACGAATTACCAATGTGCCCACTGCAGACGCCGAAGACATTTTGCAAGAAGTGTTTATAAAAACCTATGAAAATCTCCGCGATTTTGATCACGATTTAAAGTTCTCATCGTGGATTTATCGCATTACTTACAATCATACAATTAGTTACTATCGCAAAAATAAAAACAATCTTGCCACCATTTCGGCCGAAGATAGTCAGGAGCTACTGACAAAAATAGCAACAGATAAAGGTATTGAAGAAATTGTGCACAAAAAAATGTTGGCGGAAAAATTAAGATTTTTACTAATGCAAATAGATAAAAAGTATCGTGACGTGATGATTTTAAGGTTTTTGGAGGAAAAGGATTATGAAGAGATATCGGTGATTTTACGCAAACCAGTCAACACAATAGGGGTATTATTAAGCCGAGCAAAGCAACAAATGAAAAAGACTTTAATTAAAAACCATGTAACTTTAAGTAATCATGAATAAAAGCACTAATAAAAATTTGTCGAAAAAAGTGATGGATGAAATTAAAAATAAATCCATTCAACCAAAACCAAAATGGGAATTTTTACTAAAAAACTATGTTTTTTGGGGTGCTTTTGGCATTTTTGTTTTAGTCGGCGCCTTAGCTGCATCCGTTACTATTTTTAGAATTTCTACTAACGATTGGGCTTTTTACAAGCATTTTGATTCAAGCTTCTTTCTTTTTACAGTTAAAACGCTGCCCTATTTTTGGCTTTTGTTACTGCCTATTTTTATTTTCGTTGCTTACTACAATTTCAAGCATACAAAAAAAGGTTACAAATATAGTTTCCCTTTAATTGTTGGTTCAAGCTTTTTAATCAGCGTGCTTTTGGGTTTTGCGTTTTTTGGTATTGGCTTGGCAGAAAAGCTGGAGGATAAAGCGCTTCGTCATTTACCATTATATGAGGATTTTGTTTTAAAGCCTCAGCTGGAAAGATGGACAAGAATTGAAGACGGGGCACTGGGTGGAGAAATTTTATCTATTAATGAAAATATAAGTCTTAATTTGGAGAATTTTGAAGGCGAAGAATGGGAAGTTTTAACCGACGAAATTGACCAAATCAAGTTGAGTAAATTTAAAGAAGGCATGGTTATTGCGGTAATTGGCGATAAAATTGAAGAAGGCAAGTTTAAGGCCGAAGAGATTCATCCTTGGAGAGGTAATTTTGTGAGGCCACCGCACATGCGGCCGCCGGGTATGCCAAGGCAAATGATGCCACCAAAACCTAGCCCACAGACCGGCTTTTAAATTTCGTGAAATAAAATTGAGCAAGCTTGCGTAACAACTTATGCAAGCTTGTTTTTTATTTCATTTTAATCATAACTATATGGAAAAATTATTCACAAAAGGGTCTCTGTTGGCTCTATTAGTAACAGCGTTCACGGTAACAGGAAGTATTGCTTTTGCGGCATCAGATGCTTCTGGTGCTCGAATGGGCAACCATCAAGAGATGCGCCAAGCCCACGAACAAGTGGAAACCGCTGTAGAGAACGGAGATTTTGCAGCTTTTAAAACGGCCACGGCAAACAGCCCAATGGCCGGAGTTATAGATACTCAGGAGGAATTCAATAAATTGGTTGAAGCCCACACCTTAAAAGAAGCAGGTGATAAAGATGGTGCTAAAGCCATTATGGACGAACTTGGTATTAAACCACCAATGGGAATGAAAGGTGGAATGCCTGGAATGCACGGTGATAAAGACGGCAAAGGTGCTGAAGTTAAAGCTGCAATTGAGAATGGCGACTACGCAAGTTTTCAAGCATTAGTATCCGAAAGTAAATTTGCAGGTGTTATTGATACGGAAGAAAAATTCAATAAATTGGTAGAAGCTTGTGCTTTGCACGAGGCAGGCGACAACGAAGCTGCTAAGGCAATTATGGATGAGCTAGGTGTAAAACCACCTACAAAAGGTGCGTTTAAAGGGAATGGAAGAGGCCATCACGGCGAAAGAGGCCCACAAGCTGATGCAGAGCAATCAGCTGAAGCGGCACAACAATAGGAGTAATTAGGTAAGTATTAGGAGGGGGGGCGGCCGCAGGCCGCCCTCCCCTCCTTTTATGTGCTCTGGTCGCTCTTTTGTCTATTCACTAAATCTCTGGATTTTAAAGTTCAAATTTCCTATACTCCCTACACATTAAACGGCTTAAATGAGTGGACTTGTACAATTAGGAAAAAAACCGCAGGACAGCTTGATTCTGCCAAAAGAGCGGCCAGAGCCAAATATTTCGTCAAATGGGCTAAAATATTTCATTCAAACTTATGGTTGTGCAATGAATTATTCCGATACCGAAAGGGTGGAAAGCAAGTTGGAAAGCTACGGATTTCGGCAAGCTACAGCCTTTGAAGACGCAGATTTGGTTGTATTTAACACTTGTTCTGTTAAACAAAAAGCAGAGGACCGCGTATATGGACAATTGAAAAATTTAAAACCAGTAAAAAAGGCGAATCCTAATTTGTTGGTGGCAATAACTGGCTGTATGGTGCGCGAAAGTAGTACTCGACTATCCGAAAAAAAAGATCGTTTATTTAGAAAATCAAATCTATTAGACCTCGTATTTCGTATTGAAGATGTAGCAAAAGTTGGCGAGCTAATCAGCGAAATTGACGATTCAATTATTTTTCCCGATCTTGCGGAAGCAGAATTGAGCAATTACTTTGAAATTAATCCTAAATATGCCTCTAAATTTCAGGCTTTTGTACCCGTTGGCACCGGTTGCGACAAATTTTGCACTTACTGCATTGTGCCCTACAGCCGTGGACGCGAAAGAAGCCGGGATTTTAATGAAATTGTTGATGAATGTGCGCGTTTAGTGGAGTCTGGTGTTGTGGAAATTACATTAGTGGGGCAAACGGTAAATTCATATGGTAGAGGGGCTTTAGATAGGAAGTCAGGCAATTTTAATTACAGCGAAAATAGCACTCCATTTACAGATTTATTAATTGAAATTGATAAGTTGAAAGACAAAGGTTTGCGTCGTTTGCGCTTTACTTCGCCACATCCGCGTGATGTCCATTTTTCCTTAATGGATGCAATTGCAGACCTAAAAACACTGATGCCTTATATTCATATGCCTTTGCAATCTGGCAGCGATGCAGTGCTAAAGCGCATGAATCGTAATTATAGAATTAAAGAATATCGTAAAATTATTGAAGATCTGCGTGAAAAAATCCCTGATATTTCCGTTTCAACCGATATTATTGTTGGCTTTACAGGCGAAACAGAAGAGGAATTTCAGGCTAGTTTAGATTTTTTTAAAGAGATGAAGTTTGAACACTGTTTTTTGAGTCAATATTCACCACGAAAAGATACTTTTGCCGAAAAACATCTTGTAGATGACGTTTCTAAAGAAGAAAAGCGTCGTCGTTGGCACGAAATGAATAATGCTTTGCGCGAAATTTCATTAGAAAAAATGAAAACTTTTAAGGGGAAAACCATTGAAGTACTTTTTGAAAAAACGGGAAAAGATGAGTATGTGGGCCGCAGCGAGCACTACAAAGAGGTGCGTGTAAAAGCAGGCAGAAATTTAGTTGGGCAAGTGTTACCTGTGAAAATTAACAAAGTGCAACACTTCGATTTATTTGGAGAATTGGCTTAAAGCTTCAGCTTGACGCCTCAATAACTAGCCAATTACCGCTTTAATACGACGCACGCCTGTGCCAACAGCTTCTTCTTTTGTGATCTTAAAGCCTTTTAATGTGCCTGTGTGTTCAACATGTGGTCCTCCGCAAATTTCGTAACTAAAATCTCCCATCCTATAAACTTTTACACAGTTGCCGTATTTTGATTCAAATAAGCCAATCGCACCCTTGTCTTTGGCTTCATCAACAGTTACTTCTTCAATTGTTACCTGTAAATCACGCTTAATTTGCTCATTCACTAGATCCTCAAGCTGCTTAATCTGCTCTGGAGTTAATTTGGCAGGATAATTGAAATCAAAACGCAATCTTTCGGCCGTAATATTTGAACCTTTTTGCTCAACCTCCTCGCCTAAAATGAGTTTTAAAGCTTGGTGTAAAAGATGCGTTGCAGTGTGTAGCTTAGTAGTTTCTTCGCTGTGATCGGCAAGTCCACCTGCAAACTTTTGGCTTGCACCGGCTCGCGAAAGCTCTTGGTGTTTATCGAAAGCTTCTTGAAATCCTTTCATATCAACATCTAAATCATGCTCTTTTGCAAGCTCCTGAGTCATTTCAATTGGAAATCCATAAGTATCGTAAAGCTTAAATGCAACCTCTCCTGGCATCATTTTTGCCTCGCCAAGTTTATGTTTTGCCTTTTCAAATTCCTTTTCACCATTAATCATTGTGCGTCTAAATTTCTCTTCTTCTTGCGACATTTCCAACATAATCTTCTCTTCATTTTTATCTAATTCAGGGTAAGCCTCTTTGTATAAATCAACGAAAATTTTAGAAATTTCACCTGTAAAAAACTGGTCAATTTCAAGCCTTTTTGCGTGTCTAATTGCGCGTCTAATTAAACGACGAACAATGTAGCCTTGATCTTTATTCGAAGGTCCAACACCAAATTGATCACCAATAATAAAAGTTGCAGCTCTTAAATGATCGCAAATCACACGGAAACTATAGCCGAATTTCGCATCAAAATACTCTTTACCAGAAAGGGTTTGCAGTCTTTCTACCACTTCCCAAAATAACTCTGTTTCAAAAGGAGATTGCTTGCCACTTAAAATACATAAAACTCTTTCCAAGCCCATACCAGTATCTACATTTTGCTGCGCCAGAGTTTCAAAATTCCCTTCAGGCGTTTTGTTGAACTGCATAAAAACATTATTCCAAATTTCCACCCAAGGATTTTGTTTGCCATCTGGTGTAAAATCGTCCGAAGGTTGAGTTTGATAAGCCTTCGTAGTGTCCTCACCAGTAAAGTAGAATATTTCTGTATCTGGTCCACATGGGCCAGTTTGCCCTGCGGGTCCCCACCAGTTTTCTTTTTTAGGGTAGAAAAAAATACGTTTCATTTCACCGTTTTTTGCTTTTTCGTTGCGAATAAAGCCTAGTTCTTCCCATACTGTAGCCGCTTCTTCGTCTAAAGGCGCATCTTTGTCGCCCTCAAAACAGCTTACAGCTAGTCTGTTTGCATCAAGACCCAAGCCGCCTTCTTCACGCGGGGAAGTTAAAAACTCATAACTCATTTTAATTGCACCTTCTTTAAAGTAGTCACCCAAAGACCAATTACCCAACATTTCAAAAAAAGTCAGATGTGTTTTGTCTCCCACTTCTTCGATATCATCGGTTCTCACACATTTTTGAACATCCACTAAACGAGTGCCAGAAGGATGTTTTTCGCCCACCAAAAAGGGTACAAGCGGATGCATGCCAGCAGTTGTAAATAACACAGTAGGGTCGTTTTCCGGCATCAGCGAGGCACCTTTAATCTCCGCATGAGCATGTTTTTTTACAAAAAAATCGATATATAGTCGTCTAAGTTCTTGAGCTTTCATAGTTAATTATTTAGGTGAAGCAAGCTAGATAATAAAACCTGTTGCCCAACTAGGCAAACCCAGCTTGTTATGAATGAAATAAAAGCTTGACAAAACCGAGCAAAGTGGGCATAGTTTGAGATGCTTTTAACTAAAAACCGAATGGGTGCTAACGAAGGTCTTCCCACTTACATTCCAAAAGTGAGGTATGTGGAACAAAGAACAGAAAATGACTATGTCTCCCTAGTGGATAGGGCTTTTACAGCCAGTGAAAGCTGTCATGTTCCTTATGACGTGCTTACTAGCCCGACATTTCAATTTGAATTGGCTAAGTTACTTGTGAGTAGAGGAGTCGTAAGTTTTCATATTGTCTGCGGCAGTGAGAGCCACGGGTTGGTGAGGATTAATTATGAAGCAGACGGACAAGGTAATTATAGGGGGGGTGAGCGACGGCCTTATTTGATTGGCCCAAATAGCAAAATCAATCGGTTTCCAGCTTTAGATTTTTCCTCTTTAAGAACAGATGAAGTTAGAGTGGGAAAGTCAGCGGCAATTTTACCTACCGACGCAGTTTATGGCACCCCGGAACTTGATCCGGGTGCGGGTGTAAGAGCGTCTATTCAGACAATGCTAACTACTCATTCTGCCACTTCTCGTACGTACCTCAATTAACTCCAACTCTTCTTGTTTTTAAGCCCGCTTTGTGGGATATTTGCTATGGGTTTTTTGAGCCCTTAACAGTGCCTAAAAATTTTCTATGAGCAAAAAAAAATCACAAAAAAAAGTGTCAAAAAACAAGGAGGCTAAAGCCCCTATAGAAGACAAAAAAACTAAAAAGAGTGTGACGAAAAAAGTTAAGCCACCTAAAAAAGAGAAAAACCAAAAGGAAGCAAAGTCGGAAAAAAGAGTTAATAATCAAAAACTTAAAGGTGCATTACTGGTTTTAATAGGCGCGCTTCTTTTGCTTGGTGCGGGCAAATTGTTATACGAACGATTAATCCGACCAACTAATTTAAGCCACTATTTGCCACAAGAAGACACATTTGCATTTTTTGAAGTAGACATTTCAAATCCCGCTAGCAGTGAACTTTATGAGCATTTATCCAAGTATCCTGTTTACCAAAAAGAAAATTTAATTAGCCAAATTAACGCTTTTTTGAATGTTGATTATCAACAACAAATTGAACCATGGCTAGGTCGGCAAATTGGTATAGGTCTGCTAAAAAAGACGAGTCCAGCTGTGGCTTCATTTGAAGCTAACGATAGCATTTCTCCAGTTGCTTTTATTGAAGTGAAAAATTTCAATCAAGCTTTGAATTTTTTGCAAAGCCAAAAACTAGCTGACGGAAAAGACGCTCTACAAATTACAGAATTTGAAGGCGAATCGTTGTACCAGTACACAACAGGACAAGAAATTTATATAGCGTTTTTAGATGATTACATGGTGGCAGGTTTAGAGCCAGGTATTGTGAAAAGCATTATAACTAGCGCAAAAAACGGCGAGGACACTTTAAACGATAGTGAAAAATATCAAAAAATAGCTTCAAATCTTCCTTCTCAAAATATTGCTTTTGGTTATTTTGATGTGAAGGAGTTAACAGATTTTATTTTAAACTCACCTAATTTGGTTGCAAAAAATGGATTTATTTTAACAACCTTTGAACCATTTTTAAGCGTGTTTGATGCCGAAGGTTTTACGCTTACATATGACAATCAAAACCTGCAAATGCAAACATTCACAAGTATGAATAAACAGCTTTTGGAGGGCAAAGAGTTTTTAACTTTTAAGGAAAAATACAATGCCGATTTAGCCGAATTTGCCAGTGATGACGCCATTGTTGTGTGGGGCGGCATGAATTTAGAAAAACAACTTAAGCGCATTGCCGACATTTTGGGTAAGGGCAACGAGGCCTCTATGACTATTTTTGAAGGACTTTTGGAAGCGCAAAAAAATATTTATTTTGGACAAGATGTTTCACTAGACCAAGACATTTATCCTTTGATTAACAAGGAGTTTTTGTTAGCTATTTACGATGCCGAAACGCCTCAAATGCAATTGGTTTTGTCTCTTGATGATGAAGCAAATAGCGCCGATAAAGTGAGAAAAATTGTTGATGGATTTGTAAAAGAAAACGCAGTGTTTAAACCAGAAGTGCGTGAGGTGAAACTTGAAGATGGCACTGTAGGACAAGAAATTGTGGGTGTGCCGGAAGAGATTATTACCGACGAAAGCGAGTTTAAAGGACAAAAAATATTTAACATTACTTTGGGAAGTAAGAGTTGGGGGATTCATTGGTTTGTAAAAGACAGTAAATTATTTTTGGCGACACAAAGAGATTTGATAGAAAAAATGATTGACGGTCCACAAAATTCTTTGGCTTCTTCGGAGCTTTTTGATAGCAATATTAAGCCAATTTTGCGCCATGCTGACGAAGTGAGTTACTTGAATTTGCAAAAGTTTTTGCCACATTTTTGGCCAACTGTTGAAGATGGAGGCTCTAGCATAATGGAACTTTACACAGACCCTTTTAAAGCTATTAGCTCAGGTAAAAATTATTTTGATGATGGAATATCAACCATTCACAATATAGCTCTCAAATAAGATGCGAATTAAAGTGTTAAGAGATGTAGAAAAAACGGGATACAATCAAAAAATATCTTTAAGAGATGAGAGTTCTTCAAGCAGTCACGAGCTAAAAAAAAGCACTCATGCTGGTAAAACAACTGAGTTTATTCATGCACGCGATAATGATAAACCTGAGTTTGAAAGTAAGATAATGGCAGTGCCAGAGTTTAAAACAGGCAAAAAGCACAACAGTTTTTTTGAGCGACAGAAGGGCGTTTTACCACTCATTGGAATTGGTTTGATGGTTATTTTTGTTATTAATCTTTTTACAGTTGTTGTAAAAACTGGGTTTTTAAAAGAGGATCTTTCTTACTCTGCCTACGAGGGGTATCAGAGTTTAATTGATGGCGGTGAAAATATTTTTCAAACAAATTTTACTGAAGCGTTGAATGCTTTTGAAAAAGCAGAAGTTCAATTTGCCACTATAGAAAACGATTTATGGTTTTTAAAATCCAACTCATCTACTCAAACATTATCGGATAGTAAACTTGCAGATGGAGGACGAGTTTTAAGTATTGGTGAAAATTTATCATCTGCAGGTAAAGAATTTTCTTACGGTTTGGTAAATTTGCGAACAGCGGCAAATCTTTTTGTTAAAGAATTTAGCGACCAAAAAAATGAAAGTAGCGATTTTGAAAAAGTCGAAAAAAAGGCTTCTATTACAGATGAATTAGCTGTTGCCGTGAGCCATTTTTCCGAAGCTGAAACTCGAGTTAACAGCGCATCATTTTTGCTCAAAAAAATTGATACAAGTATTTATCCCGCTGAATATGTGCCAAAAGTTGAAGAGGCAATTGCAAAACTAGATTTGTTAAATAACTATTTAAATGATTTAAATACAACCTTCCCGGCGATTTTAAAATTACTTGGACACGATCATCAACACACTTATTTAGTGTTGTTTCATAACTCTTATGAGCTTAGACCAGTGCTTGGATTTATAGGCAGTTATGCGCTTGTGGACGTTAACGAAGGCTATGTGGAAAAAATGGAAATTAAGGATGTTTACGAGCTTGATGGACAGTTTTATGGTGATATTCCCGACATTCCAGAAGAAATAAAAGAGATTGCTGGCACTTTAAAAATGCGTGATTCCAATTATTCTCCAGACGGTAGAGTTTCGCTAAAAAGCACAGCTTGGTTTTATCAAAAAGAAGGTGGGAAAAGTGTAGATACAGTGATTTCAATTGATCAAAATATACTTGGTAAGATTTTGTACATCACCGGCCCAATTAATATTGATGGTCTTTCTGCGCCTATTACTGCCGAAAACTACGACTTTATGATTTCATATATAGTTGAAAGTAAGTTGTATGGAGCGGATAAACCAAAGCAAATTCTTAACGAGTTGTTTGATAAAATTTCTGAAAAATTAAAGGATCAACAGTATCAAGCGAAGACATTTGAGTTACTACTTTCTTTAGTTAAGGACAAAGAGCTGGTCGCATATTCAAAAGATGAGCAAATTCAAAAGTTAGTAGAAAAGTTTAGTATTAGTGGGGCACTGCAAACCTGGAAAGATAATAGCGACGGACTGCAAATTATTAGAACTTCGATTGGTGGAAACAAAAGCGATAAGTATATAAAAAGCAATTATCATCAAACAACATACATCTCGCAAACAGGTGAAATAAGCGATAAATTGGAGATTGAATTGCAACACACTTGGCACCAAGGTGTATTAACTGAGTGGAACAGAGTGCTTGATGAATTTGGCTTAACCGACTTTAACGATACCGTAAAAGATATTTTAGGACGCGGTGTAAATCGCAGTGGTGTGCGTGTTTATGTGCCTAAGGGTGCGGAACTTTTTAATGTTGAAGGCTTGCCAGTGGTATCTATAGAAAAGAAATTGGATAAAGATTTGGATAGAGAATATTTTTATTTTGAAGCGGAAGTGGAACCACAAAAATCACGAAAAATCACTTTGGAATATAAGTTGCCATTTGCGTTGAATACCAATGCAGGAGACACTTATCGCTTTTATTACGAACCACAAATTGGGGCAAAAAACATCAAATTTAATAAAACAATTCGTGCAGATGTAGGCTTAAAAAACTACAAAAATTATCCCGAGGCCGAATTAACTCCAGCCCATACGGTTGAATATAGTTTGAGCGGAACAGTGCGAAATTATATTTCCGGAATATGGGGGCGCTAAAACCGGTACACTAAAAACCTCGACGACCGAATTTTTTTTCCAGTTCATCAAAACTCAGCATGAATAAACAAGGACGACCATGCGGGCAGGTGTAGCGATTTGTGCTTTGTTCCCAATCTTTTATTAATGCGACTATTTCTTCGTGAGTGAGTTTGTCGCCAAACATAACTGCCGAACGGCAAGCCATAGAAGCCAACAAAGCTTCTTTTTTGCCTAAAGCTTGTTTCACCGTTTTGCCATCTTGCAAGTCGTCCAAAACATTCTTCACAACCTCACTTAAATCATCTTTAATTAGGTAACTAGGTGCAGAACTGATTACAAAAGTGTCTCCACCAAAGGCTTCGATTTCCATGCCTAAGCCAGCAAAAAGCACAAGATTCTCCTTAAGAGTTAAGGCTTCGAGATGGGATAAATCAAGTGTAAGCGGTGTTAGTAAAGCCTGTTGATTTGCTTTTGATTCCTCAAAATTTCTACAAAGTTTTTCGTATAAAACTCGTTCGTGCGCGGCATGCTGATCAATTAAAATGATGCCTTCTGGCGATTGTGCCACAATATAACTGTTTTTCACCTGCGCAATTGCTTGAATAGAATACGATTGAGTTGATTGCTCAGTTTGAGTGGCGTTTAGAGGCGCATTTTGAGGCTTATAAGCGAATTTTTCGTAATTTCCGTAACTTGAGTGCTTATCGGACAAAGTCATGCTCTGAGGCTCGTATTGTGATTCTTGTTGTGGTTCGTAATTAGTTTGCTCTGGCGATAATCTTAAATTCGGAAATAAAATATTATCTTCTAAAGGTTTTTTGCATGCCATTTTAACAATGCTAAAAGCCTCTGCAGGATTCAAAAATTTAACTTCTAGTTTTCGTGGATGCACATTAACATCTACAAATTGAGGGTCGACATTCAGTTGTAAAACAAAAAATGGATAGCGATCGTTTGGTAAAATAGAACTAAAAGCTTCCTTTACAGCAAATGATAAACTGGCGTTATTAACTGGCCTATGATTTACAAAAAGGTACTGATTATTTTTACTTTTACGCGCAATAACAGGCTTACCAATAAAACCACTAACCTTAAAGTGAGTTGATTGATAGCTGACCTCCAAAAGATTTTCGGCAGTTTCACGACCAAACAATTGCTCGATTCTTGTTTTAAAATCGGTTGGAGCAAGGTCGATAGTTGTTTGTTTATTGTGAATCATTTTGACGCCAATTTGTGGCTGTGAAAGCGCAAATTGAGTTATGAATGAGGTGATATATCTGTATTCGGTCGCCAAACTTTTTAAGTATTTGCGTCTTGCAGGTGTGTTAAAAAACAAGTTTCTTATTTCTAATTGTGTGCCGTTTTGAAATGCAACTTCCTTAATGTTTTTTAGCTCTCCAGCCTCTAAAATTAGCTCTGTGCCAGCTTGTTCGCTAGCAGTTTTTGTTAAAAGTTTGCATAAAGAAACCGAAGCAATACTCGCCAAAGCCTCTCCTCTAAAGCCCATTGTAGAAATGGAATTTAGGTCGTCTTGCGAAGATATTTTACTAGTAGCGTGCCTTGCAAAAGCCATTTCAGCTTCGTTTTTACCAATTCCACAACCATCATCTGTAATGCGAATTAACGAAGTGCCACCTTCTTCCAGTTCCAAAATTATTTGCGTTGCGCCTGCATCAACCGAATTTTCAACGCACTCTTTTACCACAGAAGCTGGTCTTTCAATCACTTCACCAGCCGCAATTTGATTAATCAAATTGTCAGACAAAATTTTAATTTTACTCATTTGTTTTTTGTTCAGCTTTTAAATTCTCTTTTATTTCTGATAATTTTTGCAAAGCCTGCATAGGCGTTAAATTGTTTACATCAATGCTTTCCATCTTTTTTATGGCCTGTTGTTCCCGATCAAATATATTTAACTGGTTTTTACTCTCAGTTGGTCGATCCTTTTTCATTTGTTTTTGAATGCTTTTATCAACCTGACCTTCTTCTAAATTATTTAAAATCACTTTTGATCTATCAATTACCCAAGCTGGTAAACCTGCTAATTTTGCAACTTCAATACCATAACTTTTATCAATGCCACCCTCGGCAATTTTGTATAAAAATGTTACCGAATCAGTGGCATCTAGCACTTGCACGCTGTAGTTTTTGGCTTTAGATAAGCTGTTAGATACTGCGATTAATTCGTAATAAT
>JBGAUX010000009.1:0-28364 GCA_044228405.1 Candidatus Altimarinota bacterium
GTTTACACAGGCACTGATTTGTGCAAAAGAAGATCCTTTGAATCCTGATGATACCCGTTTGAAAATCTATAGGGATATGGTAGCTGCATGCATAGGTATTGATTCAGCAAATATCCATGCTTTGCCAAGTGTTTTACAAGTACAAAGATTACTTTTAAAAGGTCCCTATGAAAGTGGGCGAGGAGAGGGGTTAATAGTTTTGGTTGAACCAACAACAACTGTTAGAGCAATTACTTGGAGGAGAGTGATAAGTCTCATAGAAAGTCAGCCATTTCCAAGAGTTTTAAAAATTGTTGCTGTAGACACTCAAAGATCACATTCACGCACTATTATTAACAATGATGGACCCACCTACGCCCCCAACCCAAACGGCCCACAGCAAGTGATTGCAGAAGCCAAAGCATTGGGACACGATGTACTTGAATTCACACAGGCCACAGCTCCACAAGACATCCAGCGCTATTTCGCAGATTTAGCCCAACGCACAGGAGTATTGCAAAACTCAACTTCTCAATAGCAAAGTAATCGGTTATAGTAGCCACCACTAAGGAGAAAAAATGACCGAGCAAACCATCAATTGTCCGCATTGTAATCATCAGATACCTTTAAATGAGGCGCTTTCTCATCAAATAAAGGAAAAGTTTGCCAAAGAATTTGATGCTGAAATGCAAAAAAAGCGTGAAGAAATAGCCACTCAAAAGCAAGAAATGGCTGAGGCTTTGCAAAATCTTGCCGAAAAAGAAAAGGAAATGAGCACGCAGGTGCAAAAACAAGTGGAGGAAAAACTAAGTCAACAAAAACTGGAAATGTGGAAAAAAGCTCAAGAGGAAGCCGAAAAACGCAGTAAGGATAAGTATGAAATGGAAATGAAGGATTTGCAGGAAGAAAAAATTGAAAAAGATAAACAGCTAGAAGAAGCCAGAAAACAAGAGCTGGAGCTGAGAAAAAAAACTCGCGAACTGGAAGAACAAAAGAAAAATATGGATTTGGAACTGCAAAGACGCTTGGACGAAGAATCAAAAAAAGTTAGCGACATCGCCAAAAAAGAGGCCGAAGAGGAGAACCGCTTAAAGCTAATGGAAAAAGACAAGCAAATGGAGATTTTAAAAAAGACGATTGAAGATTTAAAGCGCCAAAGTGAGCAGGGCTCGATGCAAATTCAAGGTGAAGTGCAAGAGAACGACCTAAAATTGTTGCTGATGAACACCTTTCCAACGGATGTTATTAGTGATGTTGCCACCGGAATTAGAGGTGCCGATTTGATTCAAGAAGTTAAGGATAATTTTGGGAAAACGGCCGGAGTGATTGTGTGGGAATCTAAAAATACCAAGTCTTGGAGCAAGGATTGGTTGAAAAAATTACGAAAAGATCGCAGCCAAGTAAATGGAGATGTTTGTGTGTTGGTGTCTCAGGTTTTGCCCGATGAGCTAGATCATTTTGGTTTAATTGAGGGAGTTTGGGTAGTGAACCATAAATACGCCGTGCACCTTGCTAACATTTTGCGCTTTCATTTAGTGAATTTGGGACAAGCCAAAAGGTCTTTGGAAGGCCGGGAAGGCAAGATGGATGTTTTGTATAACTATCTAACAGGAACACAATTTAAACACCACATAGAGGAAATTGTTGGTGCTTTTGTGAGTATGCAAAGCGAGCTAGAGCGCGAAAAACGATCTATGCAAACAATTTGGAATCGCAGACAAAAAGAAATTGAACGAGTTGTTAATAGTACCACTTCTCTTTATGGTGAAATGCGGGGAATTTTTGGAGCCGCTTTACCAAGTGTACAAGCCCTAGAATTGCCAGAAGGCGAAGAAGAAAGCCAAGCTGAAGTAGAATAATCACCTGATTTCAAAGTATAATGCATCAAATTATTTATAAAGTACCAAACGGTAAATTACTCAAGGTTTTTGTTGAATTTGAAGATGACAATGCAGATATTAAAAAAATCAAAGACATTAAAATAACCGGTGATTTTTTTATGCATCCCGAAGAAAAAATAACCCTTTTGGAAGATGCAATGAAAGACGCGCAAGTTGATGATGAGTTGGTAAAAAAACTTCAACTACTTATTGAGCAAGAAGAGATAGAACTTTACGGATTTAGTGTGGAAGATTTAGTCGGAATCGTCCGGCGGAAAGATGATAGATAATTGAGATGAAACCAAAGCAGTAGCTATAAAACAAGTGATTATAGCATTGCCAACCGGGCCATTGAAGTCAATTTGAGGATTATATAATTTAGCTAATAAAGCGGCAAGTATGGGCGTAGAGGAATAAACCGTAAAGGGGTGTTTGATTGCTGGTGAAAACACGCGCAATACATATTGTCTCCATAATTGTGAAAAAGCACTAATTTGTTCTTCGCCCTCTGCTACCCAAGGGTGCTCAGCCGATGCTGATGTTTCTGGTGGAAGTTCATTTAAAAATGATTCCAGAGCTTTAGTTATATCTAGTTCTTCATTGAGTGAAATTACCATTTTTAATTGCACTTGAGCAGGTGTTGAGACAGGTGTAATTAATAAACTTATAGCGCTTGTGCCATCATCTAAATAGATTGTTTGGTCCTTTGCAACAACATGTAAACTGTCATCGCTTAAATTGATTACGACCACCAATCCATCACTTCTGCGGAATGCCAGTTCACTGTCAGGTGAATCTGGTGAATCAATAAAAGTAAATCTGTTTGCACGCATAATTGCATCCAGTTTTTTGGCAAAGCAAGCTTTTTCTAGCACAGTATCTAAATTTTTTAAGCCTAGTGACATTTATAATTCAAAAACAAGACATCAATCTACACAACATAGATGTTGATTGTCAATTTAAAGCGCATGAGCCGAACCAAAGCTGAGGTATAAAAGTGTTGTAATAAAATAGTAAAAATGACCACTTTTCGTTTACTCAACACAGATTTTAACTCGGCAGCCTTTAATATGGCGTTGGATGAAGTGCTAATTAACCGCATTGCCAAAGGACAATCGGCACCTGCGCTACGGTTTTATCGCTGGAAACCTTCGGCAATTTCCATAGGATATTTTCAATCATTGGAAGCCGAGGTAGATGTGGAACAATGCCAAAAACACGGTGTTGATGTAGTAAGGAGGCAAACTGGTGGTGGCGCGGTTTTTCATGATGATGAAATTACCTACAGCATGCATGTTCCATTGAGTTTGAATTTACTTTCACCAAAAGTTTTGGAATCTTACGCTCAAATTTGCCAAGCGCTTATTTTAGGTTTGAATAAAATTGATATTCCAGCTGTGTTTGCGCCGATTAACGATATTGTGGTTGAGTCGCCGAGCCTTGTGCACGCTGAGTCGGGTCAAAAAATTATGCAAAAAATTTCCGGTAATGCACAAACCAGAAAACAGGGAATTTTGTTGCAACATGGCACTATTCTTAAAACCGTAGATGTTGCCAAAATGTTTGATTTGCTCAAAGTTCCCGATGAAAAAATGAAAGGAAAATTGATCAGCGATATTAAACAAAGAGTTACATCAATCGACGCTTATTTGGCACAAAAAGCTCCAAATAGCCCCAAATTAAGTTTTCAACAAATAAGCGAGACCCTAATTGACGGTTTCAGGCAAGCCTTTTCTTCAGTTGATTTTATTGAAGATTCGTTAACAGAAGCCGAAATTGCCGAAGCTAACACTTTAGCATCATCAAAATACTCTACAAACTCTTGGAATTACCAAAGGTGAATAGCTATAATCCCAGCTGATCAAATTGAAATTTGTCTATGTTATTAAAAACACAACTCAACGAAGCACACCGCAAACTCAATGCCCGTATGGTAGATTTTGGCGGTTGGGATATGCCGGTTGTGTATACTAATCAAATCGAAGAACATCACGCTGTACGCGAAAGAGCCGGCTTGTTTGACGTTTCTCACATGGGAGAAATTATGATTACAGGCCCACAAGCCTTTGATCTTGTGCAGAAATTGGTTTCGAAAGATATTAGCAAAATGGAAAATGGCCGCGTAAGTTTAGGCGTGTTATGCGATACCAACGGGGGAATAATTGACGATTTAACAGTGTACAAATTCAACGATAAAAATTACATGCTGGTGGTAAATGCTGGAACCTTGCCCGACGACTATAATTGGATTGTTGATAATTCCAAAGATTTTAATGTGAAGGTTGATAATATTAGTGACATGATTACTAAGCTCGATTTGCAAGGGCCAAGCGCTCAGGCAATTTTGCAAAAATTAACCGATACAGATTTATCAACTATTAAAAGATATTGGTTTAAAACACTTTTTGTAGATGGAATTGAAATGACAGTTTCACGCTCTGGCTACACAGGTGAAGATGGTTTTGAACTATATATGCCGGTAGAACACAGCGAAAGACTTTGGAACAAAATATTAGACACAGGTAGTACATACGGAATTTTGCCTTGTGGATTAGGTTCGCGCGATACTTTGCGAACGGAATCCGGCATGATGCTTTATGGCCACGACATTGATAGAAACCATACACCTTTGGAATGTGTTTACGGATGGGCGGTTTCTTTTGATAAAGACTTTATTGGAAAAATGGCTTTGGCAAGCCAGCAAGAGCAAGGTTTAACTCGAAAATTAGTTGGTTTTGAAATGTTAGATAGAGGAATTGCTCGTCAACATTACCCTATATATTTAGATGGAGAAGAGATTGGAGAAGTAACAAGCGGTACGCCTTCACCTACTTTGAACAAAAATATTGGCATGGGATATGTTAAATTTGGTTGTCATCAACCGGATACAATCATCGACATCAAAGTGCGCGATAATTTTGTAAAAGCAAAAATCGTGTCTTTACCTTTTTATAAACGCTAATTTTCTATAAACGCTAACCCCTTTTTTATGAGCTACGAATCTAAAATTGAAGAAAATCTTTTTTACAACAAAGAGCATGAATGGGTAAAAATTGATGGGGATGTAGCGACAGTTGGTATTAGCGATTACGCACAACACCTTTTAACAGATGTTGTTTTTGTTGAATTACCTAAGGCTGGCAAAGAGGTAAAACAGTTTGCACCTGCTTGCGTAGTGGAATCTGTGAAATCTGTTTCGGATGTTTATGCACCCGTTGGCGGAACTATCAGCGAAGTAAACAGCGAATTGGAAAACGCTCCAGAACTTGTAAATAACGACCCATTTGGTCAAGGTTGGATGTTTAAACTAACCGGTTTTAATGCAGGCGAAACAGCAAATTTAATGACTGCAGAGCAATACAGAGCTTTCATCAACGAAAACTCTCACTAAATCTACTCTTTATAATTTACCATGCCATACGTTCCTCATACGCTAAAAGATACCGAGGAGATGCTAAGTACTATTGGTGTTGCCAATATAGAAGAGCTGTTTGAGGCTGTGCCTCAGCATCTTTTGCAAAAAGGCCACTTTAATGTGCCAAGTAGTCTTTCGGAAATTGAAACTCGTGAAAAAGTTACACGAATTGCTCGTAAAAATAAAAACGCTACAGTTTCTTTTGTTGGTGGCGGATTTTATCATCACTTTATTCCTTCACATGTGGGAGCTTTGGCAGGTAGAAGTGAATTTTACACAGCATACACACCATACCAACCGGAAATTAGCCAGGGAATTTTGCAGGCGATTTTTGAGTACCAAACAATGATTACGCGTTTAACAGCTATGGATTATACTAATGCATCCATGTACGACGGTTCATCGGCAAGTGGTGAAGTTTGTTTAATGGTCGCCAGCATTAACGATCGTAAAAAGATTTTAGTAGCGCGAAGTGTGCACCCTCAATATAGAGAAGTAATGCAAACTTATTGCGAAGGAAAAGGCTTAGAATTAGTAGAAATTGGCTTTGATGCACACAGTGGAAAAATTGATGAAGCTGCATTAGAAAAAGAATTAAACGAAGAAGTTGCCGGAGTTTTTGTGCAAAGCCCAAACTTTTTTGGAGTTGTAGAAAACATGAAAGCAATTTCGGAAATGGCTCACGCTAAAGACGCACTTTCTGTGCAAGTAGTTACAGAGGCGCTTTCTTTGGGCTTACTTACTCCTCCCGGAGAAGTAGGAGTTGATATTTGTGTTGGTGAAGGACAAAGTTTTGGCTTACCGGTTTCGGGTGGAGGTCCAACTTTTGGTTTTCTTGCAACACAGGAAGCTTACATGCGAAAACTACCGGGTAGAATTGTTGGTGAAACCGAGGATACCGAAGGAAAAAAAGCTTATGTGCTTACTTTGCAAGCTCGTGAACAACATATTCGCCGAGAAAAAGCGAGTTCCAACATTTGTACAAATCAAGCTTTATGCGCTTTAAGAGGTGTAATTTACTTGGCGAGTCTTGGACAAAATCTTCGCCCTTTGGCGGTTTTAAACCATCAAAATGCGCTGTTTTTTCAAAAACAATTAAAAGATAAAGGTATGCAAAGAACATTCTCTGCCCCATTTTTTAATGAATTTGTGGTAAATGCCGAAGATGTTAAATCAATTAAAACAAAACTGCGCGAACAAGACATAGATGCAGGTTTAGATTTAGGCAAATTATATCCGGAACTAGCGGGAAAAATGCTTGTGTGCGTGACTGAAAATATAAATCACGATCACATGGCAGATTATTTAGCCGCTTTATAACAATCAAATTATGAAAACAATTTTTGAAAAATCAGTTCCGGGTCGAGTTGCGGTAAAATTACCACATCCAATTGGTGCCGAAAGTGAACTGGGCGATGCAATGGTGAGAGGCAAACTAGATTTGCCAGAAGTAGGCGAGTTGGACATTGTGCGTCATTACACAAAACTTTCCAAAAGAGCTTTTGGTGTGGACGATGGCTTTTATCCATTGGGTTCTTGTACAATGAAATACAATCCAAAAATTAATGAAGACATGGCGGCTTTGCCGGAATTTACATCTTTTCATCCTTGGCAGGAAGAAGAAAACTCACAAGGAAGTTTGGAATTAATTTACAATGTAGAGCAATATTTAAAAGAAGTTACCGGCTTTGCAGGCTGTACTTTGCAACCTTCTGCCGGTGCGCATGGCGAGCTTACAGCAGTAATGATGATGAAGGCTTATCACTTAGATAAAGGCGACACAAAACGAAATAAAATTTTGATTCCCGATTCAGCTCACGGCACAAATCCCGCTACTGTTAGTATGTGCGGGTTTGAAACCGTGCAAGTGCCTTCGGATTCAACGGGTTCGGTTGATTTAGCCAAATTAAAAGAATTAGTAGATGATGAAATTGTTGGTTTAATGCTAACAATTCCAAATACGTTGGGTCTTTTTGACAGAGGAATTTTGGAAGTTGCTAAAATTGTGCACGATGCAGGCGGACTATTGTATATGGATGGCGCCAACTTAAATGCCATTTTAGGAATCGTAAAACCAGCCGATATGGGCGTAGATTTAATGCACATCAATTTGCACAAAACTTTTTCAACTCCACATGGAGGCGGTGGGCCAGGAGGAGGTTTTGTAGGCTGTGTAGAATCTTTAGTACCATTTTTGCCAACAGAAAGAATTGTAAAAGATGGCGATCGCTACAAATTGGATAGCAATAATCCCAAGGGAATTGGGCGCGTGCGAGCCTTTTACAGCAATTTCGGAATTTTAGTGCGTGCGTACACCTATATGCTTAGACTAGGAAAAGAGGGCACGCGCCGAGTGGGCGAATACGCCGTTTTAAATGCCAATTACATCAAAGCCAGATTGCAAGAATACTACAATGTGCCGTTTAAAGTTCATTGTATGCACGAGGTTGTTTTTAATGACGAAAAACAAGCGCCTTACCATGTTACAACTATGGATATTGCCAAACGCTTGCTCGATTTTGGCTACCATCCGCCAACAATTTACTTCCCATTGATTGTGCAGGGAGCTTTAATGGTAGAACCAACCGAAACCGAAAGTAAAGAAACCATTGATGAATTTTGTGAAGCAATGATACAAATTGCCGAAGAAGCGAAAGTTAACCCCGAGATGTTGCAGCAAGCCCCTCACACAACTGTTATTAAGCGTGTTGACGCCGTAAAAGCAGCTAGAAATCCTGTGGTAGTATGCACCACTTGTTGCATTTAAATAGAGCGATTAAAAAGGTAAACTGCAATTTTATTGCGGTTTACCTTTTTGTATTGTAGTATGGTCAGCAATATTGAACACGCTCTTTATGGTTGCTTCTCGTATACCGGAACATGGCGGAAGATTTGATAGGCGCAATCCTAATCATCCTTTTTTGAAAAATGGTGGGAAGGATTTACGAGGCGGAAATGTTGCGCCACATCAGCTGGTTGACCATGTTAATTGGGAGGCTTTTGCAGCGGCCAATGATGCCACAATTATTCCAACCACCACAGAAGAAGCACCTGTTTTAAAAGGAAGAAGGAATGTGCGTGCCGATGTTGCCATGGTGCTTAGAGAAATCGCTTTTTTGGGTAATTTGGCTAAAATTGTAGGTAAGCAAGCGGCACAAGAAATAATGAGCAGATTATGGCATGAATATACAAACTCAGCTGAAGTTAGAGAATTATTTGAAGCGGATACAAACGGCTTGGAGGTGTCGCCTTACCCTGGCTGGTGTTCTTTTTTAAAACACATGGAAGGGGTTTTGCAGAATCAAAATTTAAGAATAAATGGCGATTCCGAGTTCCAAAATTCTCATCCTCATAGAGATGTTAGAGCAGTTGGCGAAGCACAAGCCCGTAAAATTATTAGTAGAGGAGTGCCACAAATTTTACTTGGTCACAGCCAAGGAGGGTCGGTGGCGGTGCAAACGGCTTTTAACCTTGAACAAGCAAACAAAGGGGAGTTGGTTTCTACAGTTTTAGGATTGGCACCCGCGTATACAGGTCTCCCCGAAGGTTTGGACGCTCTAATAAGAGTGGTTGCCGGGCGCCTCTGGGAGGAGCTCCATGATTTAAGAGCAGGCAGTGAAGCCACCCGTACGGTAGGTCAACTTTCCGCTGAAATGAGAAGACGCTTTGTTACTGTCCACCATAAAAGTGGAGACGGTTTGCTTCCTTTAAGTAGCGCATATGTGGCTAATTCAAGAATGCTTGCACCAAACGAACGTTTTGGTCACGAAAGTGCGGGCAGGCATAGTCGTAATAGTGCTACGAGAGTTGCCCGTGCTGTTTTACGAGTATTAGGCGAAGCTCATGAAATTTCTCGCCAGCCCGCATATTATTAAAACAAGAACATAAGCAAACCTTAAACTTAATTTGCATTAAAGTGTTTTTTCCAGTACAAAATCTATAGATTTAAGGTTTTGCATGACAAGGACAATTCAATTTGTTTATCCGAAAAACACCAAAACAGTTAGTTTATCTGGCGGGGGTTGTGCTTTAGATTGCGGACATTGCAATAAGCACTACATTAAGAAAATGGACAACCTGGATTCGCCTATACCAAAGGATACCAGTAGTTTTTTAATTAGTGGTGGGTTAAAAAAGGACGGCAAATCATATATACTAGATAGAAAAAAGGAGCTTTTAGAGCTAAAAGAGAGCGGGGATTATCACTTTAATTCACATGTGGGCTTTGTAGACGAAAGCGAGCTGGATGAAATGGCAAAAATTGTGGATTATGTAAGCTTTGATTTCATTTCAGACAGCGCGGTAATTAAACGAGTTTATAAATTAGATAGAACCGTTGAGGAATACATCAAACTTTATAAATTGCTCACTACCAAAATAAAAACTTATCCGCATATCACAATTGCAATTGATGAAGGCAAAATTCACTGGGAATACGAGGCTATTGATATATTAAACAGCTTGGGTGCCGACCGCATTGTGCTAAATGTGTTAATTCCAACTGCGGGAACCGAGTTTGCAAATGTAAAATTGCCGGATGTTGAAGAAGTTAGAAAAGTTTTCCAATATGCTCGAAAAGTGTTTAAAGACAAATTAGTGATTGTTGGCTGTATGCGTCCTGTAGGGCAATATCGGTCTGATATGGATGTGATGGCAATTGAAGAAGGGGTGGATCGCATTGTGCAACCCACACCTTTGGCACGCAAAAAAGCGGAAGAAATGGAGTTAAATATCGTTCAGCATTTTGAATGTTGTGCTTTGGATAATCGCAAAGCCGGTAATGTAAAGGAAGAGCCTGTTCGCATGGGCTTGCCTGTATTAAATAGTTAAAAAGATTTTTTGTGTGAGCTAAGCGGACTGTCTAAAGCGAAGCGAGCATGGTGTCCGCCGAAGGCGGACGAGCGAAGCTTTAGTCAAGCGCAGCCGAAACGCTGGTGAGGCAAGCGTGTCCGATTAGGAACACAAAAATCTTCAAAGATTTATATGAAAAAAATACGCGTATCAACAGGCTCGGCCGCAGTACTCAACTTAAAAGAGGTTAGCACTGCCACCGATAGCAAAACAATCTACCTCATGAATTCTGGTGGATGTGAGTATAATTGTAGCTTTTGCGCACAAGCCAAGGACGCCACTTCTACGCAAGATAAACTCTCACGCGTTAGTTGGCCCGAGTATCAAGACGAAGAAGTTTTAAACGCCCTTACACAAAGAGAGGGAGCATACAAACGTATCTGTATGCAGGTGGTTAACACTAAGGAGGTTTTTAAAGATTTGCCGGAAACAGTAAAGCAACTCCGCAAATCGGCTCCACACACCAAAATAGCCATGACAATTCGCACTTATCAAATGAAAGATGTAGATGCCATGTTTGAAGCGGGAGCAAATGAGGTTGGATTAAGTATAGATGCAATTGATCCGGCACAATTCAGCAAAATCAAAGGTGGAGATTTTGAGCAATATAAGAAATTTATTCTTTCCGTAGCCGATAAATACCCAGGACAAATCGCCACACATTTAATTATCGGCATGGGCGAAACCGAGCAACAAGCCGTTGAATTGATTCAACAACTACACGACCACCAAGTGATTATTGCGCTTTTCGCCTTTACACCTGTGCGTGGTGCCAAAATGGAATTTAACCAAGCGCCCGACATTTGCAGCTACCGAAGAGTGCAAACAGCCCTGCATTTAATTCGCAATAATTCAAATTCGCCTGCATATGAGTTTGCCTATAACGAAGACGGGCAAATTATCGATTTTCAACACGACAAAGAGCATTTGCAAGAGCTTTTAAAAGATTCGAACGTGTTTGAAACCTCAGGCTGTAGCGATTGCAACCGACCATACTACAACGAAAGAGCCGGTAGCAAAGAATTTTACAATCATCCTCAAACGGTAGAAGAAAGCCGTTTCGAGCGTGCTTTCAATAGCCTTTTCACCTACAACAAACCGGTTAAACCTCAAGTGCGAGTGGGCTTGCCAGTGCTGGGGTAGCTTTGGGTATGCACTTAAGTAGGTTGGTCTGGCGGTTGTGGAGACTGTAGCGTGTTTTCGTTTGCCGCAATGAATTGAGAGGGGTGAGGATTGTCATTTGCGGCCACTGCAGCACGCCGTGGAGAGTTTACAGATGATTCCTGCAAGCCTCTAAATTTTTCGCATACTTGTTGATATCGCCTCCATACAGTTTGATACTTTTCATTTAATGGTTGTAAAAAATTTGATGTGTAGCCTGCTTGTATTTTTTCAGGTGGCTTCGCATTTTCTATATTGATTCCGAATGAAATCAATTCGAGGTTGGTCAGTTGGTGTAAACTTGTTGTTCCATGTAAAATATTCAATAAATCAGCTTCAACAGTTTCTAATTGTTGTAATCTGCCACACATGTCCTCATTGAATTCTTCCACAGAAGCGTATTCTGGAGGTGCAGAAATGAGGTCCACTACCTGTTGCAAGGTAGTCCCTTCAGGTAACATAGTGATTCCTTCAGGTAAAGTTTCATCTTTTGGCTCATGCGCTGGCTTTGCCTCAAGTGTGTGGTTTGCCACAGGTGCATTTCCCTCAGTTTTTTTTTGAGATTTGATTTTTGACAATGAACTTGAAAATCTCAACAAAGCGGCAAGCACTCCTTGCCTCACCATCTTCATCGCAGTTTCCAGCTTATTTTCCTTAGGTTGAGTAGCGGGTTGCAAACTGTTTTTTTTGACTTTTACATCATAGTAGTCAGCATCATCAAAAATGTTCAAAATTAGATCCTCAAAGTACTCTATTTGCTTAGATGGTAGCTTTCTCCAAGTACCCTCTTTGTAATATAAAGGTAACATTTTGCCATTTTCATCAAACCAAATTGTATATGTATCTTGTGGAAGGCTCCAAGGTTTATTTTTATAATTTTCAACTACAGCCATCCATCCACTTGGTAGCACAACTTTAGAGCGCCCAACTAATTCCTCCGTTTTACTTGTTCTTTGTATAGAAACCATTAAGTGCTCATTGCTGTAGTATTCGATGCCAAAGTTTCTAGCTTCCGTGGTTAAACCTATATGTTGTATAAGTCCTCTTTTCATTTGAACATTAGTTTCCGCCAAGCTTTGAGGTCCAAATCGGGAGTATATGAGTTGGCCAGTTTCACTCTCCGCAAAAACTAATCCAAGAGTATGTATTCTTTCCTTCCCATCAAGACTAATCAAAAGACCTCCTTTTCTAACTGGCTGCACAAAGAATTTTTGATCACCATTAAATGCAAAACTACCAAATTTCTCCTTTAATAATTCCTCAACCACAGGCACTAGACTACCAAAATAGTAAGCCAACTCAACAACCAATTCACCATATTGAATTGGCGAATTATTGCTAAGTAAAACTTTTTCTCCAGGTGTTTCCACTGATAAAAGGTAAACATTTCGCACATTCTACCACCTATTGCTATTTTGGCAAGCTTTGCTGTGATTAACGGTTGCTCAAATAAAAGGCATCAGCAACAATAGGTGTATATGTTACGAAAAAAGCATTTTTTAAACCATTATTATGTTTCAGTATGATGTGATTGTTGTAGGAGGAGGCCCTGGCGGAACTGCTTGTGCGCTAGAATTAGCCAAAAAAGGCAAGAAAGTTGCCTTAATAGAAAAAGACGCCATTGGCGGTGTTTGTTTAAATCGTGGCTGTATTCCATCCAAAACTTACCTTTATTTAACTGAACTTTTAGAAAATTTTCATAAGGCGAAACGACATGGAATTGAAGTAGAGGAACCAAAAGTTAATTGGCAGGAAGCCAAAAAACGCAAAGACATGAATGTGAAAATGCTTGGCATGGGTTTAACTAAAACTTTGCAGTGCCATGGCGTAGAAATTATTAGCGGAACAGGCACTTTAAAATCAGCGAATGAAGTTTTGGTAGTGAGTAAGCCGGCTGCCAATGGCGCCGCAGATGCTGGCACAACCGAGGACGCCCAGGAGACCGAAACCACCATAACTGCACAAAACATTGTGTTGGCAGTTGGGTCCAAAGCCTTATTTTTGCCTTTTACAGTGCAAGGTGAGCATGTGATTTCAGCCGGAAAGTTATTGGACATACCAGAGATTCCGCAAAGCCTAGCCATTGTTGGCGGGGGAGTAACTGGAGTAGAAATGGCATCAATTTTTACAGCTTTGGGTACAAAAGTTAAAATATTCGAAAGGTATCACGCACTTTTGCCAGCTCAAGATCAACAAATTGCCGATTATCTCAAAAAATCATTAGAAAAAAGAGGTGTTGAATTTGCCTTGCAGTGCGAGGTTTTATCGGCAAAGGACAACAATAATCAGGCAGAAATTATTTATAAAGACGAAGCAGGCCAAGAGCACACCGAAAACTTTAGCAAAGCTTTAATTGTTATTGGACGCACTTTAAATTACGATTTACAGGAGCTACAAAACACAGGAGTGCAAAATGATGGCCGACGAGTTGAGCTTAACGAAAATCTTCAAACCACTTTGCCAAATGTGTATATGATGGGGGACAGCGCCTTTCGGCATCTCACAGCTTACGGTGCAGAGCGTGAGGGTGAATGCGTGGCTGCTCATATTTTAAAGCACCCAAGCCACATTAACTACGACCATATTCCTGTAACAGTTTTTTCCCATCCCGAAGTTGCCTCAATTGGTCTAAGCGAAGAAATGGCCAAAGAAAAAGGCCTCAACTACAAGGTTAAAACTAGCGATTACGCCGCCAATGCCAAAGCAGTAATCATGAGCGAGCGCGAAGGCATGGTAAAAATCATCTTAGAAAAAGACAGCAACAAAATTTTAGGCGTTCACATTGTTGGCGTGCAAGCCTCCGACCTCATCCATCAAGCAATTTTGCCAGTTATTCAACAAATAACAGCCGACGAATGGCTAAAGGTAGTTTGGTCTCACCCGGTTTTATCCGAAGTGATTAAGACTGCATTGCTCGATTAAGCTCGGCTTTAACAGTAGCAAACACCTGTTCCAAGAGTGAATTAAGCGTAGTTGCTAAGTCAGGTTTTCCCACGTTACCTAACTGACTGGCGATTCTGCTTATTGCACTTGCCATGTGTCCAAGTGTGAGCTCAATTTGACTATGATCTAGATCGGGATGAACAGTACTTAAAATGCCGGCCTTAGCCTCACTATGGTGGATTTCGCCCACATGAGCATCTCCCTTAATTGCTCTTAAAGCTGCTTCCCAAATAAAATGTATAATATTACTCCATGTTTCAAAACCTGTATGGGCGTGGTCAACTAGGGCGGAGGCTATTTGATCTCTTAAATCACTAATGGCTTCCATAAAAGTTGGGTCTTCAGCCAAAACATCTGCTGCCCTTGCAAGCACAGGATGCGCGGTTGGCGCCCCCAAATCAACTACTAACTTTAGTGTCCGTGAATTCATATTTAATTGGATTTAGGTTCAAGTGTTAATCTAAATTGGCAACGTAAATGCTCCAACATAACATGCAACTCATTGGCTACACTTTGTGCACCAATACTATCTAGAACAGGCTCTAATTGGGACGCTTTTTGAAACAAATCTTCTACTGTTATAATTGGTGCTCCTAGTGGAACTACAACTTCGTGTGTTGGCATGGGCTGATCTGGCATTGACCCATGTAAAACCAACTGAATTGTATGCCAAACATCGTGTGCTAAGGCTCTGTGCACAGCGCCTTCCTCTAATGTATCATCCTCTAAGGCACTAAAAATTTTCTCTTTTAACCCACTTAGCATTTCTAAAAGAGATGGTAATGTATTAGGATCAGCATCAGGATTGGTTCTCTGATATCTTTCTCTGTGTGCTGGCAATGCTTTTGCATCTGCATCCAAAACAGCTTTTACAGCGCTTTTCACAGCAGTATTGACTGTGCCATGATGTTCAAACAAATGTATTTTTTGAGCTACAGAAGCATTAGTTTTAGCCTCTGGCACGCTAAGCGGCAAATTTTTGCTCTCTTTAGCTGGTTCAATCATGCTTACACTCATATCAATGTGTTATTTTTAATTTGTAGCCCGCTAAATACCAGACAATGTAAAAAAAGTCAACCCTCTAAGAGTCACTTTATTATTAAGACGCCTTAACCTTTGAAAAAGTTACAAAAACTAAAATGTGGGGATATTTGGCAAGCTTATGCCTAATTCCTTAAGCCGTACACTGTGCATTTTGTAGGCTTTGGTCATAGTTTTAACCATGCCAACCCGCTCAACAGCTGTAAAACTGCTGTCATCAAGCGCCTCAATCACCAACTTCAGCATTTTATTATGCAAAGCGTTTATTTTCTCCTCATTTCCCGCTTTAAACTTATTCATTTCCCTAATACCAAAAGCCAAATGGCGGCTTTCATCCTCAATAATTTCACGCAAAACTTCTTGAGTTGCAACATCATGCTTAGTTAAATGCTCGGTAAAAGTAGCCATAGCAAGCTCCTCAATAACAGATTGAACAGTAATTGAAGAAACCCAGTCCTTTTCATCAACGCATTCCTGCGCCAAATCGTACAAAGATTCCAAACTTTTTTTCATTCCTTCGCAGTCGATATCCAAATCACTAAGCCGTTCGGCAAACAATCGTGCATGCTTAATTTCATCCACAATTTGTGATTCTATCTCTTGTGCAACTCCTTCATTGGGTGCAAAACCATGTAGCTGTTTTAGCAAGTCCACACCTCTATCTTCGCCTTTTTGATACTGACACAACACATGCGCTTTTGCCATTTTGACCGATTAAATTATTCACAATCTAGCCAACAAAGCCAGTTTACACAAGCAAAGTTGACTAAAATGTGAAAAAGTATAAAGTAACTTTCTAAATTAAGTTATGAATAAAGATCCAAAATTGAGGATTGCAGCTAGTGACCACCGTGAGGTTTCTGACCCGATTGGTACAAGCAAGTGGCCAATAGCCTTATTAAGGAAAACTTTTAGAGCATTTTTGAAAAAAACTTTAGAAGCCTTTTTGGATGTGATGTTGAAAAATGAAGACGAAATGGGGTTTATGTGTATTGAGGATAAACGCTTAGAAGAGCTAGCCAGAAAATACAGTACTAGATTGAAGGTTAAAGTCCCTATAGCTCAAGAAGTTGCTAACATAAATTTAAAAAACAATAAGTATTTTAATACTTATGATGACCCCATAATAGCCATATATCATTTGAATGGCGAAATTACAATTGCACTTTATATTAGTAATACAGGCATTCATCCTGTTACATTAGATTCAGTATTGCTTCCCGAAGGGGGGAATATTGATGGTTTAGTTGAGGCTATTGAAACGGAAATCAAAGCTTTTCTTGCTTTGCCGCAATAATGTGGTATTGTATCGCCTAACTTAAAAAGATACATATATGACCACGGATACATTTCAGAATCATGTGGAAACCACAGGTCGCTTTATTTTCGACAAAATAGCAGGTGAAAAGCCAACTATTTTTAAAAAATCATGGTGGCAAGAAAAGGTGCTCAGCTGGAGCATGAAGAATGCAAACTTTAAAAAAGGTCTTTTTTACTTTGTAGATGTGTTTCCTACACTCAAAAAAGATAGTCAGGTGATTCAACACATTCGCGAATATTTTACCGGTGAAGACCAAGATATGGCCTCTTTTCTCAAATTGTGTGCAGGTACAGCCGGATTTTCCGCTATTACCGCAAAATTGGCTTCTAAAGTGATTAAAAGCAACATCGAAAGCATGGCGAAGCAGTTTATTGTGGGTCAAAATCCGCTAGAAGCCGTTAAGCATCTTACAACAATGCGTGAAAAGCAAAAACTCACTTTTACCGCCGACATTTTGGGGGAAGCAGTTTTAAGCGAAAAGGAATCTGAGGCTTACAGCAACAAATATATCGAATTACTGCAAATTTTAACCCATGCTTCAAAAGAGTGGAAAAACGATTCAAATATTGATGAATCCGAGTTTGGCAAGCGTCCAAAAGTGAACATTTCGGTAAAAACTTCGGCCTTGTACTCTCAGTTTGACCATCTAAACCAACAGGGGACAATTGATGGAGTTTTGGCTAAGTTAAGACCAATTTTGCGCCAAGCCAAGGCTTTAGACTGCGCAGTAACTTTAGATGCAGAAAGTTACGAAACTAAAAATGTGAATTTGGCACTCTTTCAACAAGTATTAATGGAAGATGAATTTAAAGAAATGCAAAATGTAGGAATTGTTATTCAGGCATACCTAAAAGATGCCGAAAACGATTTAATGGATTTATTGGAATGGGCAAACAAGCGTAATACACCAATTAATGTAAGACTAGTAAAAGGTGCATATTGGGATTACGAAGTGATGAATGCTCAGCAAAAAAACTGGCCTTGTCCAGTGTTTGTAAATAAAGCGGAAACAGACGCAAACTACGAAAAATTGTCGCGCTTTTTGCTGGAAAATCGACAGTTATTGAGCCCTGCTTTTGGTACGCATAACATTCGCAACATCGCTTTTATTTTGGAAGTTGCCAAAGAAATGCACCTTCCACACAATGCGTTTGAATTTCAGATGCTTTACGGCATGGCAGAGCCCTTTAAAAGCGTACTTGTAGATATGGGATACTGTGTTCGTAACTACACGCCAATTGGTGAATTGATTCCAGGAATGGCATATTTAGTGAGAAGATTGTTGGAAAATACGGCGAATGAAGGCTTTTTACGCCAAAGTTTTGTGGATGAAAAAGATCATCAAGAATTACTGCAAAATCCTTTAGATAAAATTTCTACTCCAAAAGATGCCAAAGTAGGCGAAGGTTTTGTAAATGAACCGCTTTTAGATTTTAATCGACCGGAAATTCGCGAAAAATTCCGTTCGATTGTGAAGTCTACTAAAGACAAATATTACGGTCGCAAATATGGAATGGTGATTCATGGAAGAGAAGTTTCCAGTGATGAATGGCACACTTCTGTAAATCCATCACACCCAAATGAAGTAGTTGGGCATGTTGCCATGGCAACAATAGAAGACGCAAAACACGCTGTAGAATCAGCTAAACAAGCATTTGTAGAATGGTCACAAACCTCAGCACAAACCAGAGCAGATTATCTTTTTGAAATTGCGAACATTATGAGAAGACGCAAATTTGAATTAGCTGCTTTAATTATTGCCGAGGCAGGAAAAAACTGGCGTGAAGCTGATGCAGATGTAGCTGAAGCCATAGATTTTTGCGAATACTACGGGCGTGAAGTGCTAAAACTAGAAAAAACTCGTGAAATGGGTGAAACGCTTGGCGAAACAAATCAGTATTTTTACCAAGCAAAAGGCGTTGGTGTGGTAATTGGTCCTTGGAATTTTCCTTTGGCAATTCCAGTTGGCATGGCAATGGCCGCTATAGTAACAGGAAATACCGTTGTACTAAAACCAGCGCAAGACACTCCAGTAATTTTGGCAAACTTTATGCAGGTGTTAAAAGAGGCAAAACTTCCTACTGGGGTAGTTAATTTCGTACCAGGTGCAGGTTCTGTAATTGGCGATTACCTAGTAGATCACCCTGATGTTAAATTTATTACCTTCACAGGTTCAATGGAAATTGGTCTGCGCATTTTAGAGCGTGCAACCAAAATCCACCCAGGCCAAACTTCAATAAAATCAGTTATTGCCGAAATGGGCGGTAAAAATGCCATAATTATTGATGAAGATGCCGATTTAGACACAGCAATTAAAGGTGTTATACATTCAGCTTTTGGGTTTCAAGGGCAAAAATGTTCGGCAGCCTCACGCATTATTGTTTTAGAAAATATTTATGATGAATTTTTGAAGCGCTTTACCCAAGCTGTAGATGATATAATTATTGGTCCAGCCGAAGACGCCGATGCAAAAGTTGGCCCAGTTATAAGCAAAAAACGCCAAGGAGAGATTTTGAGATATATTGAAATTGGTAAAAAAGAAGCTGATTTGCTTGTACAAAAACAGTTTGAAGGCGATGGTTTTTACGCTCCTATAACAGTTTTTGCCAATGTGCAGCCTACTGCTGTTATTGCACAAGAAGAAATTTTTGGTCCCGTGGTGGCAGTATTGAAAGCCGAAAACTTTGAACAAGCACTTGATATTGCCAACAGCACAAAATTTGGCTTAACTGGAGGAGTGTACTCACGAAGCCCAGAAAATATCAGCAAAGCATATAAGAATTTTGAAGTTGGTAACTTATATATCAACAGACAAATTACAGGTGCGATGGTGCACAAACAGCCTTTTGGCGGATTAAAAATGTCGGGCTTAGGTTCTAAAGCGGGCGGGCCAGACTACTTATTGCGTTTTCTAGAGCCAAGATCGGTAACAGAAAACACATTCCGTAGTGGCTTTGCACCAGTAGCCGACTAATGTTAAAATCAATTTACATTTTAAAAGTTTTACTACAATGACTACAAACCCAGGAGATCAATCTAATCAAGGACAAGCAAACGGCGCACAAGGTGCACAAACAGGACAACAAATAGACCCACAAACAGGACAGCCTGTACAACAAGCACAACAAACTACTGGTCAACAGACACAACAACCAGTACAACCTGCACAACAACCAGGCATGGGCGTGCCACCTCAACAAGGCGGCGCTTACTACCCACCTACGCAAGGTCAGCCTGCACAAGGCCAACCAATGCCACCTGCACAACAACCCGGAATGGGAATGCCACCTCAACAAGGCGCATATTACCCACCAACTGGAGGTCAACCAATGCAGCCGATGCAAGGCCAACCAATGCAACAACAACCAGGAATGGGGATGCCACCACAACAAGGCGGTTACTACCCACCAATGGGAGGCCAAATGCAACCAGGAATGGGAATGCCAATGGGCGGACAGATGGGAGGTCAAATGGGCGGACAAATGGGCGGAGGCCAACCACAAGATGAGGATACAACACCTGCAAATTTTCAATTAGGTAGCAAATTGCCACCAGTTTTAAAGGTAAAAGTTCCACCACACACGCTTCAATTTGACGAACTGCATTTTGTTAGATTGCTTGCCGGTTCAATTTCTCTTACTAAAGATGAAAAGAAAAAAATTGTTGAATCAATTCCAAAATTAAGACAATCACAAGTAGATGAGTTAATTCGTATTTTTGAAGAAGAAAAGCGAAAATTTGCAGATTTATCTAAAAAACATGTTCCACAATTAGAAAAACTAGCTCAACAACATTACGACGACTGGATGGATTTAGAAAAAGAAGTTGAAGCTAACGAAAGAAGAGGCGAAGAACAAGCTAAGGCTGAGGAAATACGAAAAAATCTTGGGCTGTAATAGCACCTTTCTCTACGAAAAAATTATAAAAATAAAACCCATCATATGAAAAAAATAACTCTAGCATTAGTACTTGTTTTGGCTTTATCTGGATGCGATTTTGGCAAAAAAGATGAAGATGCAAACAGGAATCCTGGCGAAACTGCAAACACTCAAGAACTTTCTGCAAGTGACCAAGCTTTGGATCAACAGTTATTTAGTGATGCTTTAGATTCAAATAATCCAAGCAACTGTGCCGATATTAAAGACCAAAAAGTGAAAACAGAGTGTAATGGTGTTTTAAAAAGTTTAGATATAGCTAGAGTTGCAGGTGAAACTCAAGACAAAGGTATGTGTAAGAGTATCGAAATGGAAAGATACCAAGAGTATTGTGAAAATTTAGTGAGCAATGCCATGGCATCACAAGCAGAAACAACTCGTTATGAGGATTTATTAGAACAAAAACTTAGCGTAATTGCTAAAGCTGTGGAAACAAAAAACCCAGACAAGTGTAAAGAAATCACAGACAGCAAAAACTACGAACAAGAGTGCATTTACACCGTAATTACAAGCGTAGAATACAACGCAAGTACATCTGCAGTATGTAGCAAATTGGAGGATGAAACCTTTAAAAAGGCCTGTTTAGATAGTCCTAAATTCAATTAAATCCTAAATTCCACTAGGGTCAAAACAGATTGCATTTAATTGTACCGCTCTTTGAGTTGCGGATGAATTGTAGAAATGACCGGAACATGTGTCTGAACTTGTACCTACAAATAGTGGCTGTAAGCTCATTACGCTAACTTGTGGAGGTGAAGTAAGATCTTGATATGTGTTAAACCCGCAACTCACAACAACTTGTTGAGCGCTAGGACAAGCTATAAGAATTTCGTTACTATATGAGTTTGCAGGAATGTTGATAAGACCCGACAAAGACTTTATATACTTACCCACACTATCAGCTGTAATGTGACCGTTTACGGTTAAATTAGTCTTTTTAGTGTTGCTCCCAGTTACCACATCTTTGCCAGTATATTCGTTTAAAGCTAATGGGAAGCTGTTGCTTGTTGAGATACTGCTATGAGTTAACGCCAATTGACCAGTAGGGAAGAAAGGATCTTGAATGATTATTTTTTGACCCAAAACAGTTAAGTTATCCAAAATTTCCAAAGTCGAAGCTAAAAGATTTTCCAGCTTACCCTGAATTTGTATACGAGGAGTACCATCAAGTGAAGTTGGCACTAGAGATAAAGAAGCTCCACCAGATACAAGTTCTAGCTTGCTAGGATTATTTGTGTCGTCTGATATTGTATTAACATTATAAATTTGACCACCATTGCCGTCGTTGCCTGATGGATTGAGGAAAATTTTAGCATTAATATTTAAGGAACTAGCATTCGAAGCCGAGCCTATCGTAATAATATTTCCTACAACTGAAAATACACTATCTGCAACTGGGCCAATTAAAAGGTCTTTTACTACGCTTAAATTGCCAAGCACATTTACATCGCTAAATGTAGGGCTCACATTTTGAGTGGGTGGCACGCCAACAGGGCCGGCAGCGCTTGCAGTACTAAAAAAAGCAACCGTTAAAAGAGTGGTTGCTACAGAATTTGCTAAACATTTTTTTAATATATTCATTTGTATTTTGTTACATTAAAAATTATACGTTAATCACTCATCTTTGACAACTTCAACATCAATATTGTCCGTAACACTTGGCATAGTAGGCGCCCAACTTGGCCAACTTTCAATCTCTACCTTATTAACTTCTGGTAAATTTTGAATGTAATCTTTTGCTTCATTTACTTTTTTGCCCACAACATGATCCTTAATTATTTTACTTAAACGACGCCCATTTTCTTGATTTTGGTCGATTTCATATTCTTCAATACCTTTTATAGAAGCAGTTATTTTGATTTTTCTCTGGGCTGGATCTTGTTCAAAAACTGAGTAAAACAAACTACTATCATCAATCTTTACGATTTTCTTTTCGGGACTCTTTTTTAAAGTTAACTCATTACGCAAAATCTCCAACAACTCATCTTTATTAAAGTAAATTCCAGATAAATCCACTTCACCACGAAGCTCAAAATTTTCCAATTGTTGATCTACGAGGTTTTCTGGAATACTAATTCTAATATCCGAAAAACTAAGTGCCTTAGGGTCGTTTAACAGCTCAAAACGCGCTTCAGAGCCAATTTGATTTGCCTGTTCTTGAACTTTCAACTTCAATTGCTCAATTGTGTCGTTTTGAATTTCACTACGCAAGGTGTTTTCGGCAGCAGTAATATCTTCCTGCGTAATCACCTTTATATAGTTAGTTACACCACCCGTCATTTTTTCTTCACTTTCGCCATACAATTTAGCCTGATTGTCGGCTCTTAAAGCCGGTAAAAAGAATCTTGTAGGCTCCAAATTTCCTCTTTCTCCCACAATTTGATTATAAGC
Source organism: Candidatus Altimarinota bacterium (assembly GCA_044228405.1). Classification (GTDB taxonomy): domain Bacteria; phylum Patescibacteriota; class Gracilibacteria; order UBA1369; family JBGAUX01; genus JBGAUX01. Next base: position 22,918 of record JBGAUX010000009.1, read on the forward strand.
ATCAAACTCATCTGCAACTACATCTACAAAAGCAGAGCCCGGAGTGTCGCCACTTTTTGCAGGAATAGAAGCAAAGTTTTGAGTTCTAAATACAATGCCCTCCGAATTTTGAAAACGAGTTTTTACCACTAATGGCCACGGTTGATTCGATTCATTTACAACTTTAATTTTGCCTTTTGCGTTTTCACCTTTAAATAATTTACCAGTTGAAGAGTACTGAAGATTTTTTTGATAATTTAAAGTAACAGGATAGGTAGCAATTGTTTTTTCGGGATGTGTGTCGAATTCTGCTCTATTAGTAACATAATCTGCCAAAGCCACATTTACCGATTTTTCCAGCACAGTTGATTTTGGTGTGAGATAAATTGTTGCACCCGGTAAAGCAATATAAACAATTATCAAAAACATCATTAAACTCGCAATCACCAAGCCAATTAAAGCTTGTTTATTTGGATTAATTAAAACAAATCTTGAACGATTTTCTGTATTCGCAGTGCGCGCAGGTGTCTTTTTTCGTTTAATAGGTCGAATTGTTGTTAAGCCACTGCTTCTTCTAAACAAATGCAAAAATTCTGAAATAGAAAGTTTACGCTCTTTTAAACGCATCGGCGCCTCATCCCTAAAACTGTTGCCGTCGGCCTTCATAGGCGCAATATCCGGCTCATCATCACGCGTAATTGGAATATTTGTGTTTAGGTTGGTTTGAATGCTTTCATACACAGGCAAGCCCACCAAATTTGCTAAATGCGAACCGTTTGGATCGCTGGTAATAATAGAAAGACTTTTGCCAACATCTTCACTTTTACGCTTTAAAATTTTTAAATTAACTACACTTTGAAAAATAATGGCTCGTCTAGGAATAACCAAATAAACCACCTTTTGTTTTAAGTCTCTAATACGATCAAAAATAGTTGTAACTTCATCATCAATTTCTATATAAATGATTTTTTTACTAACTTTTTCCGGTTTTTTCTCAACCTTAGCTTTTTTAGGCGCAGAAGCTTTTTCTGGTTTTGCCTTACCGGTAGCAGGTTTTTTTACAACTTTTTTTGTTTTCTTCTCAGCCATAAAAATGTTTATGGTTAATTCTAACTAAATTTGCATCAATCGCACAACTTTTTTCAAAACTTTGGATAATATTTTTTCGCTACCAGTAAACTCTAGGGCTAAATTTGCCAATGCCATAGGAGTTACATCTTGCTGATCCTTTAACTTGCCAGTTTCATCAATAATATTACTAATCATTTTCGGCTCAATAAAGCCAATTTGTGGCTTACGGCTAAACGGTAAAGATTTAAACCATTCCTTAGTTTCCAGTACTTCTTTTATTTCTGGTAAATGACTTCCACCTCCAGATAATAAAATTCTGGAAGGCAAAGAATCCAGACTTTCAAACTCGCTTAAAGTTAATGCCACGCCCGATAACCAAACATCACAATCGCTTTTCATGGCTTCACGCACAATTCTATGTGAATGCTTTTCTAATTTTTCGTTTGAATAAGCCATCTTAATTTCTTCGGCTTCGGTAAACGAAATATTTAAACTTTGGGCCAAGCGTTTTGTAAAAGTTCGTCCGCCAATTGTAAACATTTTTGTGCCCTCAACAGAGCCATTTCGCACAACCGCAATGTCGGTAGTACCACCTCCAATATCAATAAAAATGGCGCCAAAACTACCAGTGTCTTCGTGACCCAAACAACGCGTAACAGCGTAAGGTTCGGCAGTTATAGCCAAAAGGTCCATGTCAATTTCGGCTGCAATAGTTTGCAGCGCCCCAAAATGCACTAGGGGAGCAAAAGCATTAAAAATGCTCAAACTCACCTCCTTGCCCTGAAAACCAATAGGATTTGTTACTTTGTAACCATCAATTCGCACATCCACAATAGCCGCGTTAACCAATTTCACATCAATCTCGTTATAGCCAGTTTCGTAAGCCAGTTGCGATCGCACCTGCTCAAAAGCCTTCCATTGCACTTTGTGAACAATATTTTTCAATTCTGCCAAATCAATTTTAGTGTCGGGGTCTTTTCGAGTATAACTTGTAGTTGTGGTAGCGCCTTTAACCAATTCTCCCGCAATTCCCATAATCATTTGCTCTGCACGCACGCCAGCCATTTTTTCGGCTTCCATAATGGCTTTGTGGCAATTTGCAATAACCGAAGCAATATCAGAAACAATGCCACTTTGCATATCGCCAAGCTTTTGGTGTACTCTACCAACACCTATAACGCGGGCTTTTGAGCCTTCTGATGTACAAATTAAAGCCTTAACATATTCAGTTCCAATATCCAGAGCCAGAAAATAATTTCCCTTTGGACTAATCTTTTGTTTGAACTTTAAAAAAGGCATTTGAATTTCAGTTTTTATTTGCCAAAATAGGCTTAATCATAGTATTGAAACGACCCCTTCTAGTCAAGTAAGAAGATACTGTAATATACTGTAAAAGAAGACAATAAATTGAATATGGATAATAACCAAAAAATAGCAGTTAAAAAGCCAATACTCGTTTTGCACGGGTGGGGAGGATCAAAGCAAAGCTGGCAGGGATGCTTGAGTTTTCTTGATCGACAAAAGTACGAATTGTTTGTGCCAGATTTGCCGGGTTTTGGAACCTCTCTGCCACCTGCAACTGCTTGGAATCTTGATGACTACATCACACATATTAAGCAAATTATGAGAGAGTATAAGTTGGAAAAACCGAATGTAATTGCACACTCTTTTGGTGCTCGCATAGCCATTAAAATGGCTTCTCAAGAATCTGATATTTTTGCAGAATTATTTTTAGTTGGAGCAGCAGGAATTAAACACAAACCATCATTGAAAATCCGTATTTTTAGACTAATTTCCAAAACTGGTAAGTGGTTTATGAAGCTTTGCCACTTGCATAAGTTAGAAGCCAAAGCCCGCACGCTTTTGTATAAGGCGGCTCGCACAAGCGATTATTTAAAAGCAGAAGGCACAATGAAAGACACCTTTCAAAAAGTAATTGACGAAGATTTAACCAACAATTTAGATAAAATTAAAACAAAAACACATATCATTTGGGGCGCAAAAGACAGCTATGTACCAGTGAGTGATGCCCATTTAATGCACGAAAAAATAGCCAATTCAACTTTAGATGTTTTTGCACAAGGTACACATGGGTTACACTTACAAATGCCGGAAAAATTAGCACAAACAATCGATAAATATCTTTCAATTTAAATATGGAAAACGAATATTATCAACACGGCATAGCGTTAACCATTGCACTAATTGTGTGGTTTTTAAGTGCCACTCGAGACAATTTATTTCACACATATTATTGGCAATTAAAGGAGTATCGCTGGGACCGAATGATAGAGTTTTTGGGAACTGTAAAAGGGAGAATGCTTTTGCTGTCACGCTTTAATGCTTTTAGGGTAGTTGTATTAGGTTTAATTATATACGATATTTTATATCCAAATGTTGGTGATAAGTTGTCGCTAACAGCGTTATTAGCGGTTGCAGCCTTGGGCGTTTTTGTAATTGCAGGATTTATAAAAAGCCTTATTGAGCACAAGTTTTTTAGACCCAAGCCAACACTTAAGGCACTAATGATTTTGGGTGCTAGTTTTGCAATTGAAATTGGCGTTTTAATTTATTTCCCCAATAAATTAATGACAGTATTAAGTTTAGAAATCGCTCGACCACTAATAGTTGGCGCATTAGTACACTTGGTTGGCGTACCTTTTTTAGTGTTGAAAAAAATCATCATGTTTCGGGCAAGTAAAAAAATCAATTCATTAAAAAACCTTAAAGTAATTGGTATTACAGGTAGTTATGGCAAAAGTTCAACCAAAGAATTCCTTTACCAAATTTTGAGCCAAAAATTTAAAACTGCCAAAACGCCACAGCATGTAAATGTTGATATTGGCATTGCTCAAACTATTTTAAATAATCTCAATTCTTCACACGAGGTTTTTATAGTAGAAATGGGGGCTTATAGAAGAGGAGAAATAGAATCGAGCTGCAAAATTGCCAAGCCTCAAATAGGGATTTTAACAGGCGTAAACGAACAACACTTAAGTTTATTCGGTTCAATTGAAACTACAATTAAAGCAAAAGGTGAGTTGTTGGCTAGTTTGCCCAAAAGCGGTTTAGCAATCGTTAATGCAGACAGTTTAAATGCTGTGCAAGCGGTAGATTACAAAGGGAGCGACAGAATTAAATTGTATAGTTGCAAAACTAGCATGAAAAATGGCGTTGATATTTATGCCGATAACATTATACAGAGAGAAGATATTTTAAGCTTTAATGTAAACTGTGAAAACGAAACAGAAAAATTTGATGTGCCAGTTTTAGGTGAACATTTTGTGCAAAACATATTGGCGTGTGTGGCATGCGCATTAGAACTAGGTTTAACATTAAAAGAAATCGCGAAGTACGCAAAAAAATGCCAAATTCTAGAGGGCTCACTGCAATTTTTTAAAAGTAAAAACGGCATTTCAATTGTTGATGACAGCTACAATTCCAACCCTCAAGGCTTTGTAGGAGCGTTAAACACGCTTAAATCATTAAAGTGTGAAAGGAACATTTTAGTAACTCCTGGCATGCTAGAGTTAGGTGCAAAAAGCGAAGAAATACATACGGAAATAGGGCAAAAAATAGCAACAGTTTGCGATTTAGTATTTATAACTTCTGGGGATTCTTTTAAAGCAATTAATGAGGGAATAAATAGCGTAAGAGGACCAAATCATAAGCATGCCGAAGAAGTTTATTTAATAGAATCATTTGAAGAACTAGAGAAAAAAATAAAGGAGAATATAAAACCTGGAGATGCTATATTGTTTGAAAACCGCACGCCAAAAAGTATTATCGAGCATATTAAAAGTTTATAAAAATTAAATGATTACCTCTTTTGCACCCAACAATACGGCGAAAGATGTTTTAAATAGCCTGGGCTACATATTTTTGCCTTGGAGATGGTTTTTTTGGAAGCGCGGTCCTTTTGCGGGCAGGGTTGCGCAAAAACTCACTGAGATTTTAGAGATACAAGAGGGCGAAGTGTTTACCTTTGATAGTGGCAGGACCGCGCTTCAACAACTAATACAAGCTTTTGGAATTGGCGAAGGTGACGAAGTGATAATCCAAGCATTTACCTGTGTAGTGGTTCCTAATGCAGTGATTTTTGCAGGTGCCAAGCCGGTTTATTGTGATATTCAAGCCGACACTTACAACATAGATGTTAGCAAAATCGAAGCAAAAATCACGCCTCAAACCAAAGCCATCATTGTTCAGCATACATTCGGCTTTTGTGCCGATTTACCTGCAATAGTTGATATTGCAACCAAGCATAATTTAATAGTCATAGAAGATTGCGCCCATAGCTTGGGTGCCGAATTCAATGGTCGCAAATTAGGCACTTTCGGTCATGCTTCCATATTTAGCTTTGGTGCAGACAAAGTTGTTTCATCTGTGAGAGGTGG